>NZ_JBALMG010000139.1:0-5893 GCF_036963225.1 Bacillus sp. JJ783
AAAAATCAAAAGAAACTATTATTTGAAATAAAGCTGAAAAATCATATCCAATACTCTTTATTCCTTTTAATTGTAATAATTTCTCTCATTATGATACAAGTTTGTAAAAGAAACTATAAATCAATATAATTAGTAATTACAACTATATTAATTTTACATTACATTAAAAGTTGGAAAATATTCTTATACTCATAAATTGTTACATTTGAGGGAGAGAAATGGAATTCTACAATCTCGGTATTATTATTAAAGAACTTAGAAAGAAAAAAATATATCACAATCTGAATTTTGTCATGGAATATGTTCACAAAGTCAAATTAGTAAGATAGAAAAAGGTATTATTTATCCATCTAGCATATTGTTGTATCAATTATCTGAAAGACTTGGTGTTGATCCGAATTATATATTTGCGCTAACTAAAAACAAAAAAAATAAATATACAGAAAATGTAAAATGTGTAATAAGAGATTGTATAAAGCAAAAACAATATAAAGAACTTTATGAAATAGTGAAAAAAGAGAAAAACGAAAATAATTTCCAGTCAAAAGAAGATAAACAATTTCTAATATGGCATGAAGCGATAGCTATATTTAATGTAAAGGGATTAACCCAAAATGCTTTGGGGCTTTTAAATCAAGCATTAAAATTAAAATTAACTAATGTCAATTTTTTATCAGAAAAAGAAATAGATATTATGCATACAATGGCAGTAATCTATGCGGAAAATGGAGAATATGAAAAAAGTATAGGCATATTAAAGAAATGTTTAAGTAATTTCAATAGGGTGGAATTTCCTGGAAATAAAGAAATTAAATTAAGAATTATTTATACCTTAACAAAATATTTACATCTTACATATGAACATGTAGAAGCAATAAAGTACAGTGATATAGGTATCAAATTAGCCATTAATATAAATAGTTTATACTTATTAGGGGAACTAAATTTCGAAAAAGGTTCAAATTTATTAGAACTTCAGCAATCTAGTGAAGATGGTTTTAATGTTCTTATTGCAGTATTACGCAGTTTAAGTTGTGTTCGAAATTACACAATTTGACTTGTGTAATTTATTGCGTTATGCTTTTTTAGTATAAAAGAAAGGCTTGAAGATAATGATTCGTCGTTTGAAAAAATTTAAAAATGTAGCTGTCGTATTAAGCTTCTAAGTAAATTGCAAAAATCTACAATACTTAGAAGCGAGGAATATAGTTATGAAGCATCCAGTATATAATCATTGGTCTGAAACGAAGTATTTAAAAGACATAGTAACAAATCCACTCATTGAAGTAGGAGAGTACTCCTATTATTCAGGGTACTATGGAAATCAAAATTTTGAAGATGGTTGTGTAAGGTATTTATGGGGCGATGATAAGTCCCAAGCACTTTTCAATCCAATTGAACAGATGGGTTGGCACCTTGATAAACTCATTATTGGAAATTATGTTTGTATTGCAAGTGGAGTTGTCATTTTAATGGGTGGGAATCATAACCATCACCCTGAATGGATTACAGTGTATCCATTCGTTGAGCAAATAGAACAATCATATGAACAAAAGGGTGATACAGTCATTAAAAGCGATGCCTGGATTGGTATGAATGCTATTATAATGCCTGGCGTTACAATCGGTGAAGGTGCAATTGTTGCAGCTGGATCTGTCGTATGTAAAGATGTTCCGCCGTATACAATAGTTGGTGGTAATCCTGCTAAAGAAATAAAGAAACGGTTCACTGATACAGAAATTAATATGCTAATGGAAATGCGTTGGTTTGATTGGGATAGAAAATTGGTTGAGAGGGCAATTCCTCTTTTATCTAGTTCATCCATTGAACCTTTATTTACTTTTTATAAAAATGAAGTGAAAAATAAATAAATCAGTTAGAAAAACTACATTCTATATAAGATGTAGTTTTTTTACTACAAAAAAACTAATAGTTTAGATGAATAAGAATTCATATTTGGTATGAGTCTAGCAAATGGTGCAAATATAGTAATTTTTGAAAAGAAACCGACAGACCCTGTCAAGTAGACAATAAGAAAAAGGCTAAGCTACCAGTGTGTTTCGATATTCAATCGGGGCACACTGGTTTTATTTTTTATAAATGTGGAACAAATGTATTACTTAGATTGTCTATTAAGTGTAACCCTAGAAAATATGAAAGTACGGATCATTTTGAAAAATACAAGGGTATTAAAAATAGGTGTGTGTGTGGGAATACTAAGTGTCAGTGCGCCTAAAAGGGTGGGATGAGATGGTCTATATGAAAGCGATCCTAATGTCTTATGTGTATACAGAATTTGATAACACTATCTATTTTTGGGGGATTATGTTAGAAAAACATTTTTTTGAGTACAAAGTTATTGGAGGTAACAGAAGTGAAAGGTATGTTTTGCAAGAGATTCATTGCAATAGTAACAGTGCTTACACTATTTTGTAGCATAGTTGTTACATCTGGGAGTGCATCAGCGGAAACAGTCCCTGCATTAGACGTAGAAGCAGGATCAGCAATTTTAGTAGAAGCAAATTCTGGAAAAATTTTATATCAAAAAAATGCAGATGAATTATTAGCAATTGCTAGTATGACAAAAATGATGAGTGAATACTTAGTCCATGAAGCGGTGGATAAAGGAAAACTTAAATGGGATCAAAAAGTTAAAATTTCTGAATATGCATATAAGATTTCGCAAGATCGCTCATTATCAAACGTTCCATTAGAAAATGGTGGCTCTTATACGGTCAAAGAGTTATATGAGGCAATGGTAATTTATTCTGCAAACGGTGCAACAATTGCTTTAGCTGAAGAGATTGCTGGAAAAGAAGTTAATTTCGTAAAAATGATGAACGATAAGTCAAAAGAGTTTGGAATGAAAAATTATAAATTTGTAAACTCTACAGGTTTAACAAACCAAGATTTAAAAGGACATCACCCAGAAGGGACAACTCTAGACGAGAAAAATAAAATGTCTGCAAGAGATTGTGCAATTTTAGCACAACGTCTTATTCAAGATTTCCCGAAAATATTAGATACAGCAAAAATCCCTAAAAAAACATTCCAAAAGGGTGGAAAGTATCCGATTGATATGACGAACTTTAACTGGATGTTAAAAGGTTTAATTAAGCAATACGAAGGTGTAGATGGGTTAAAAACAGGAACTACTCCAGAAGCCGGAGATTGTTTTACTGGTACAGTAGAAAGAAACGGTATGCGTCTAATCTCTGTAGTGATAAAAGCAAACTCTCATACAGCACGTTTTGATGAAACAAAGAAATTATATGATTATGGATTTGCGAATTTTGAAGTGAAGAAGGTCTATGGAAAAGATTCAGTAGTAAAAGGTCATGAAACAGTGCGAGTAGCAAATGCAAAGGACAAAGATGTAGTTGTTCAAACGAAGCAAGCTGTTTCACTTCCAATGCCAAAGGGCAACAATGACGTTTATAAAAAAGAATTTAAAGTATCGAATAAAGAACAAGAAGCGTCTATTAAAAAAGGTGTAACAATTAGTCAAATGATTATATCACCTAAAGATATTACAGATCCTGGATTTTTATCAGATAAATCATTACAAGTAGACCTTGTAACAAAATCTGATGTAGAACAAGCAAATTGGTTTACACGTTTTATGCGCGAAATCGGATCATTCTTTAGCTGTATGTGGGATAGTGCGGTTGATATAGTAAAAAGCTAACTTTATAGGATAAAACTAAATATTAATCTGAAACAAAAAGTTTC
Organism: Bacillus sp. JJ783; assembly: GCF_036963225.1. NCBI lineage: Bacteria > Bacillati > Bacillota > Bacilli > Caryophanales > Bacillaceae > Bacillus > Bacillus sp. JJ783. Next base: position 3,733 of record NZ_JBALMG010000139.1, read on the forward strand.
AAAGTACTATAGATTCTTATGTGGATAGCTTGGAATGGAAGATTGCATTAATTCTCAAATTGGGTTCTTCGGAACTTTTCGTATTGCTATCAAGCTAAACTAAATTTGTACCTATATAATCAAAAAACGCTATTCTTTTTGTAGAAATATACAGAAAGGATGGCGTTTAATATGAATATTTCGATTCGTAGGGTTCTGGTGCAAGGTTAGTTTAATAAAGTTACATGATGAAAAAACATATATTATTCCATCAAGTGACAATAAAAATTGATATCTGGTACTTATTTCTGTTATTAAATTTTATAAAAATTTAATAAAATCTTTTCTTTCTATTAAATATTTTATTTTAAATTAATTATATAAAGAAATGGAGGCCAGAAAATGAATTTTTAAATAAATTTAAGTATCTTTTTATAGTGTTTATCCGTATGTATATAGTTATTCTTTAATTTCAATCGAATAACAAACAAAGTATTCGAGAAAAAAGTACGATTTTTATGGATGGTATACAAACTTTCTCTCTTACAAAAAATGTACCGAAATTGATAAGAGTGAACGTTACATGGAGAGAACCCCTAATAATTCCACCTAAAAATCGGTAATTAATGAAACAAAGAATAATAAAATGATACACGATTACGAGTTGATCTCCCAAAAACATATGATTACTAGTGAAAATCTTTAATATTGACAAGTGAGGTGACGTTGGTGAGAGGGATATTAATAAAAATCGGAGTATTTATTTTGGTTTTTACAGTAGGGCTATATCTTACAAAATACGCATATGACCATCATATTAACCGAGCTAAAGTAAGGGACACAATTCAACAAATATCAATAGAGCACGGTATGCCACCATGGATTCCTTTATCTATTGCATTCCATGAAAGTAAGTTTGATCAAAATGCAGTCGGAGATCAGGGCACATCATTTGGACTGTTTCAGCTCCATCGAGGTGGACTAGCACCTAAAGATTTAACGAACGAAGATTTGAAAAATGTAGAAACGAATACTCGAATTGCAATATCTAATATGACAAATGCATACAACCGTGGTTTACAGCAGAATTTAAAAGGAGCAGAGCTATTAAAACATGTTGCGAATACTTCAGGGTGGCCTGGAAATAAGGGTGTTCAATGGACGGATAAACAGACAGACTATAACGAGGGTTTAGAAAAAAGTTTTAAAATGTTTTCTAAACGACAATACGATTTTATAGAATGAAATTTCTTTTTTCTTTCTATTACTATATAACTTATGCCTAAATTCGAAAGTTCCCTTAAACAGATACATAGATTGACTTTGTACTGCTTATATTAGGGATTTAAAGAAAGAATATGTACAATTCTCCCACTACACTAGTATAGTGGCCTTTATTAACAGCAAAATTTACAATTTACAAGGAGAATATTTTATGAGTAAGAGAATAAAAGAATTAGATTCCATACGAGGGTTAGCGGCACTTACAGTGGTATTTGGACATTTTTGTTTAATGCTACCATCGTTGCCTAACTCTATTAAATTTTCCCCGCTTAGGTTTTTATGGGCGGGTGGAGAAGCTGTAATCGTTTTTTATGTACTAAGTGGTTTTGTGTTATCTATGGCACTTTATCATTCAAAAACAAATTATTGGGGATATTTAATTAAGCGATTTGTAAGAATCTATATTCCTTATTATTTTTGGATAATCATTACCTTTTCTTTATTTATTTTGTTTTCACCGTATGAAGTGGCAGGACTACGGGATTGGTTCTATGATAGGTGGCAAGGGTCTATAACAAAAATAGATATTATAAACCACTTTGTGCTTCTTAATAACTTTTTTACGGAAAATTATAATCCAGTTATTTGGTCATTGGCTCAAGAAATGCGTATATCTATTGTGTTTCCTTTGTTATTCCTTCTTTTTTATAAACTGAGTTGGAAGAAAACGATACTAATTGCTTTGAGCTTTTCTTTAATTAGTGTTTTCCTTAATATGTTGCATATTGGGAAAGCAGAGGGATTTTATAATGGTTATGCCGATACACTGCATTTCACATCTATGTTTATGGTTGGAATGTTACTTTTTAAGTATCAAGAAAAACTTATTTACTTATATCAAAATATGAAAAAATTTAAAAAAGGATTCCTTATTGCATTAGGGATAATTCTATATTTA
>NZ_JBALMG010000139.1:5946-12122 GCF_036963225.1 Bacillus sp. JJ783
ATGACACTACTTTCTTATTAAAAGATTGGGGTGTCGTAATTGGTGTTAGTATATTTATTATCATGGCGATGAGTAACCTAAAAGTAAAAGCATTTTTAAATAAGAGTGTATTTGTATACGTAGGGGAAATTTCATATAGTATCTATTTGTGTCATTTTCCAATCATGATGGTACTATTTAAACTTTTGTATACAAAGATACCTATCTTCTTACTTCTTACTTTATGTATTACAATGACACTACTTTTTTCTATAATATCGTATCATTTAATTGAAAAGAAATGTATCAACTGGGCAAAACAAAGAACAACTAATTTTCGAAAAAAAGTGTAATGCTTGAAGGAATCTTCTTTCTTTAGTAAATATACCTATATTACCGGCTCCTAAGTGTATTAGGAATCGGTCAATTATAGATTCTATATAAACATACTAAAATTGAATAAATTTTTAATTTTATATATAACTTTAACAATCCTCTTACTAAAGAGAATCTTCGTAACGTTTATCCAAACATAGCCGAAAATACAATTAGTAAAACGCTAGTTTCCTTGTAGCCGCTTTGTCATATAAAGCTAGTTTCAAGAGTACAGGTTTAATTCTATATTAATAATTATTAGGGGTAACAACACATCGCTATCTATATCTAGAATGTTATATAAAACTATTGAATATTTTATTCGTAAAAACAGAGGTGTAAAATGAATTTTATTTCCGAACTACTTGTTACCGTTGTAATTCCTACAATACAACTCACATTCTTGTTACTACTCCTTTTTGTTTTTAGCTACTTTGTAGTATACAAAAAGGTATGTAAAGGAGGAAAAAAATTTACGGTACAACAAATTATATTGTTTATATTAATAATAGGATATTATTCCCTTGCATTATCAGCTACTTCATTTGGTCGTCCAGATGATATAACTTTTGCAAGAACAATTGACTTTGATGTACTTAGTGTTTATAAAAAAGCATGGAATACCTTTTCATTTTCTTCTTTTTTCCACATTATTGTGAATATAGGTATGCTTTTTCCGTTAGGAATTTTATTACCTTTATTTAGTAATGTTTTTCAAAAAACAAAATGGATGTTAATCAGCTCAATTATAGCAAGTTTATTGATTGAAATCCTTGAATTTACAATGCAACGTGGAAGTATGGAACTAGCCGATTTACTTCATAATACTTTAGGAATGATGCTAGGATATTCTATGTTAAATATAGTTCTGATATTGTTGAAGAAAAAAGAAACAGATACACAAATGATCAAATATATATTCCTTCCGATTACAGTAAGTTTTGTTGCACTTGGAATAATGATTTCGTATCAAATGAAGGAATTTGGGAATACGCCTTTAGATCCCATTACAAAAATAGACATGACTGATGTCACTATAAAAACATCAATAGAGTTAAAAGACGAAGGTAAAAAAATGCCTGTTTACAAAGAGGAAATTCCAAACATGCCTGATGACAATGAGCCAGTTACAAAAAAATCACATATTCGAGATGTTGAAATTCTGTCTCCTAAAGAAGCATTTCAAAAACTAAAACAAGGAGACTTTGATCCTATAATATCTTTCAAAGCAGGTGATACATTAGTCATTACAGATTATAATATAGATTACTACGCTGATACAAAAGGCTTTTCTCAACCTATTTATGTTTTTCAAGTACGAATAAATGATAATGACAAAAATAGTTGGTCTCAGCCTATTTCCGCGAGAAAATAACGTGGATTTTCTTATTTTGTTCATGTGAAATAGTTTAATCTATTTGTACTTGTTCATTTTAAAAATCCCCTATGGAATTTAATTGAAATCGAAAAACATTTAGAAAGAACAATTACGTTGTGGACTATTGTATAGTGTAGATATAAATAACAAAAAAGGGGGACTAGATATGTGGAAGCGATTTGTAGCGATTGGTGATAGTTTTACAGAGGGGATAGGGGATGAAGTTGAGGGAATAGCATTAAAAAGCTGGGTAGATCATTTTGTTCAACTGTGTGTAAACGATATAGAATACGCTAATTTTGCAAAGCGTGGGTTAGTAACTAAAGAAATTCGCTCACAGCAATTGGAAAAGGCATTAACTTTTAATCCAGATTTGGTTAGTCTAATTGCAGGTGCAAACGATGTTTTAAAAGGACGTTGGAATCATGAAGCATATAAGAACGATATGGAATTTATGATAGATACATTAAGTAAAACAGATGCTGATATTATGATAGCAAGCCTTCCAGATTTTACAGTTCGGCTTCCGTTTTCTTCTGAAAAAAAACAAGTATTAAAAGAGCAATTATTAGAGGCAAATGAAATTATACTTTCACTGAGTAGAGAGTATAAGCTTCATCATGTTGACTTTTGGAATCATCATTTAGTTAATGACAATACGCTTTGGTCTACAGATTTAATTCATCCAAACTCAAAAGGATATGTAAAAGTTGCTGAATTGATTTTTAGTAGTTTGCCTGTACAGAAGTTAGAATAATAGTTCACAATTTAACAAATATGATATTTATACGCGTAATGACTCGCTATACAATCAAGAGGCAGAAGCAAAGAAAAGAATCGAAGTGAAATTCAAGCCACATTTTACAGTTGAAATAGAAGCATTCTAAAAGCTGAAATATAAGGAAACGATTAAATGATGATACCAAGATTAAACTTGATAAGTGGATAGAGAGACAAGAGGTAGTGAATTTATTATAAATTTACTACCTCTTGTAACAGCATATATTTTCACCGTATCTTGATATAATTACATGAGAAATAAATATACTTTTGTTATGTTAACAAGGAATACTAATAGAAAAGCGTGTTCCTTTTCCTTCTTTACTCTCTATGTCTATATCTCCGTTTAATTCTTTAATAGTACTGTAGGCAATCATGGTACCAAGTCCAGTACCTTTTTCAGTTGTTGAATAAAATGGTAAGGCAATTCGTTTTAGTTGTTCGGAGGACATTCCAATTCCTGAATCAATAATATCAATAACAACATTCCCTTTAATTTTTTGTATATTAATTTGCAATACTCCACCATCTATCATAGCCTCGATACCGTTTTGTATGATGTTAGTTAAACACAGTTTTAATTTTTCAGGATCAGCATTTATAAAAAGGGAGTCTGTAATATTCAGTTTTAATTTAACATTGTACGATAGAGCGATTGGTGAAATAGCATCTTTCACCTGATTTAAAATGTGATTAATATCTAGTTTCTCTTTTATAATGTTTTGTGGTTTGGTTAAAGATAAATAGTTATTTATAGTAGATTGTATTTGCTGCATTTCAAGTAACATAATTTCTAAGTACTTATCTTGAGACATCTTAGTGTTCTCATTTTCATTTAATAATTGAGTGAATCCGTGTACCGTGGTCAGTGGATTATGAATTTCATGCGCAATAGATGCAGCTAGTTCACTAGCTATATAAAATTTTTCTGCTCTTTGCATTCTTTCTTTCATTTTAAATTTTTCAATCATTCCCTCTATTAAATAAACGGATAATAATACTGTGAAAATATTAATGACTATATAATTTAATAAAAATTCAATGAGAGTAGAGCCAATTTTACCACCTGTGTTTATTTGAGTTATAATACCGAAGATAGAAAGTGAAGTTGTACATATCAAAACAAGTAGTATACTTAATAATATCTTTTTTTCCTTGAAATAAATGGGTAACAAGTAACGAAACATTATTGTAATACCAGTAATAATAGTAAAGATAATAAATGATGGGAAAACTCCGCTTCCGCCTAAGTAAAATCTATAAGAAAGATATAAAATTCCTATAGAAATAATGCTCTTTGTATTTCCATATAGAAAAACTAATATTATTGGAATAAAACGTAAATCATAAATAAACCCAGCATGTAAATGAAAAGGAAAAGTCATACAAAAAATAATTGCAATGGAGGAAAGAACAGAAATTAATATATTATTACATGCTATTTTTTCTTTATGTTCTAGCCAAAATACTTGATAGCTAAGGATACAAATAATAATAATAAAGGTATTTAATAATAGTGTAGAAATTCCCATAGTTTATGCCTCTCTGTTAGTTTGTATGTAGTATTATGAATGAATTTAATTTAGATTTTTGGTTTTATTAGATTTTCTATCTTTAAAAAGAAAGGGAAGGGTATTTGAAAAGTGATCTTTTACTATGTATATTAGAACCGATGAGGAAGATAGAAAAATTATCTATTAAAAAAGCTATTTTTAGTTATGTGCATTACAAATTGAAAGTAGCCCTTGTATAGGTAGCAGATGATGTATTTTTCAGAATAATTATACTTTTGAAGGAGCGAATATTCTGGAAAAAAAGTATGGATAGCGACAGATATTTCATAGCCTTCGCTATATTAACATGAAATTTATCGAATTACAAAGTGAAAATTAAAAATTTTTATTAGTTTATTTTATTTGAAAACGAAAAAGTATTCAACAGAATGTCGCGATTTCATTGTAATATTGCTTTCTTACTTTAATTTCCATGACTATGATCAGTGCTATGACTTACATAATAGGAAATGAATAACAGCTGATGAAAATCCCTTAAGGAAGTTCATATTTTTTCAAAATGTATTATGCTACAAGACATATTAGTTTTAGCGATTAAAAAAACTGTTGGGGTATTCCAGCAGTTTTTTGTTTTTGTGAAAGAATTGGATCCGTTATATTAGAAAGTTGTAGTATGCAAGATTGTATGAGAAAGATGGTTGATATTTTATTAACAAAACTTGGAGAGTCACTACATCCAATTATCCTATTAGTGAAGGAATGGGCGACTAATAATATGGAGAAGGTTTTGGAAAACAGAAATAACACTAAATAATATTTTAAACCTGTAATTGTTCATTACAAACAGCTTAAAAAGAAAAAACGATTGCCTCTTAGGATCCAAGCAATCGTTTTTTTATTTTTTTCGGAGATGAAATTTGTGTTTTTGTACTCTCTCTCCATCAAGTTAAAAAAATGCTTGTTCCCCAGTAATGAAAAAAATGAATTTAATTCTCATAAATAACTGTAAAGTGGTAAAAATTTCGTTTTGGGGGTAATTCAAAATCTTAAGTTAATGGGCATGGGTTGGAACCCTTTCTTTGTTTAGACCGGATATCCGCCTGTTGGCGGTGGCCAAGCACTAAATAATCTGCGAATCAGCACAATTTCTCCTAAATGGTAGGAGTTGTGAGATGCAATATTGCGTAGAACACCGCCCGGGGTTTCACCAGGCCATTCCTCCAATGTTTTGTCCAATTGAACGGTTTGGGCAATCGCGCATGCCTGTTCAATCCCCTGAAGAAAATACTGAATAATCTGTTGCCACTCTTCCTCACTGCCAGGACATTTTTCTCCAGGCCAGCTCTCTTTTACATGGGCAGGCAATGCAGGCTTCTTCCCCTGAGCGGATAATAAGAGAAAATCTTGCCAGTAGGTCATGTGTTTCACTAATTGATAAATAGAATAAGGCAGTTCCTCTCTGCGTTTTCCCGCAAGCGCCACGTCTATATCCGACAAAGCATTCTTGATGGGAAGATGTCCTCGTTCTCCTCTTAACGATTTTACTAATGCCTCGCTAAACGCTTTATTTGATTGTTCCATAATAACTGACTCCCATCCTGTTTTATTTTCTAATTTGCTGATTTTATGGTTCCGTCTCTTTTATATGCACTAAATATAGTATAGAAGATTTACGACTATTAAGAGAAAACAAAATAAGGAAAAAATAACAAGAATTACTGACTTCTTAACGTACAATTGTAGTAACAGATAAATCGAAAGTTCGAATAACAACATCCAGGTCTGCGTTAATGTCAGCCACTTTTGATTTTAGCTTTTCCGGTCCCTCCTGAATTTTATCCAATTGATTTTATCGTGAATGAACTATGAGTCGATTATAATGGTTAGAGTGAACTCTAAGTCAAGAAAAAAATAATAAAAGGATAGTTAGTCCATTATGAGGGCTAACTATCCTTTTCATTTACTAAAGTAAACCTTGATGAATGAAATAAATCTCGATGTAAACTATTAAATATCAGTTCACATTTGAAACCTTTATATTAATGATAACGTTCGCTAAATATATTCGCTTCTTTCGTTTGTAAGAATCTTAAAATCTTCCCTTTTTGAATGCAGCTTAACCATAAATTTAATTTTTTTTGTAAATGTGG
>NZ_JBALMG010000140.1:0-7321 GCF_036963225.1 Bacillus sp. JJ783
CTCATCTTAGCTTAAGATGAGGGTTTTTTTTAAACCTTACAATATTGTAAGGTTTACGTAAGTTAATTCGATAGTAAATTTGTCATATTTTTTGCATAATAGATACAAATAGATAAAAAATAATTAGGGATATAGTAAGAAGGGAGAAAACTGGGATGCGTAAAGAAGAAGTAGTGAAGTTTCCAATTAAAGATTTCTGTAGCTACTTTACTGTTGCCATAGTATGTATTGGATTATTTGATATAATAACAAATTTAATTGTTAACTAATATAGATGATAAAACAAGAAGGGAGACCCTTTCTTGTTTTTTTTATGGGGGCATAAAGATGAAATGGATTGATAGCCATATACATGTTGATCAATATGAGAATGAAGAGAAAAGTAGATTACTTATAGATGTGGAAAACAGTAAAGAGATACAAGGGCTTATTGCAGTATCTATGAATTATCAATCATGTCTAGAAACTCTATCTTTAGCAAAGCGATATCCTTTTGTACATCCAGCAATAGGTTTTCATCCGGAGCAACCGACTCATAAAGAGGAATGTGAGCAAATTTATAAATTAATTGAAGATCATGTAGAGGAAATCGTTGCGATTGGTGAAGTGGGGCTCCCATATTATTTAAGGAAAGAAGATGAAAATATTGCTGTCGATCCATACATAGCGGTGTTAAAAGAGTTTGTTGAACTAGCTAGTAAATACGATTTACCAATTATACTGCATGCGGTTTATGAAGATGCTGACACTGTATGTGATTTACTTGAAGAATATAAAGTTTCACGTGTACACTTCCATTGGTTTAAAGGAAGTGAAGAGACAATGAAACGGATGATGAGGAACGGTTATTTTATTTCTATCACACCGGATGTTTTACATAAGGAGAAAATTAGAAAAATCGTTTCGTATTATCCGCTTGAATATATGATGGTAGAAACAGATGGGCCGTGGGAATTTCAGAAGGATACGATGACACATCCTTATATGATAAAAGATGTGTTACAAGAAATTAGTATAATAAAAAAAATATCAGTAGAGAAAGTTACTGAGCAAATATATGAGAATACGGTGCGATTTTATAAAGTTAGTGAGTCATCATAAAAAAAAACACCAAGCATCTCGCTTGGTGTTTTTTTTTATGACTCTAATTTTTTCGCACGTCTTAATAATAAAAGAAAGACAATTATAATGAACCCAATTATAAGGAAGAACCCATATTGTTTTATATAATCAATTATGTCCTTCGCACTTGTTGGTTTTTCAGCGTGAATGCCGTCTTTATTAGTAGTAATATGAATATCTTTCATTTTTACTTCATTCGTTTCTTTTTGTAAATCAATCCACTCTATGTTTGGAATATTTTCTAGTTCGTTTAATACTTTTTTTAATGGTGTAACGCCCAAGTAAGGATGATAAAATGCACCGATAATTCCATCGGATAATTTTTCGACAGATAAAGCACGTTCTTTCATTTTTGCTATAGCTTGTGGCTTATCTTCTTCAATAAAGCCAACAGTTTCAGGAATTAATTTCATCCCATGTAAAAATGACGGTGTACTTATATAAGCCGGTGAGTGCATTGATTTCCAAGTTGTATCGTTTAGTTGTAGTTGTCCTACATAAGTTGAAAAATATTGTGATAGTATTTCATATCCTTTTTGAGACATTGTATAGTGAGGAGCTTCAAAGGCAACTGGATATAATTTCGCTCCTACAAGCTCTGTAATCCCTTTTTCAATATGATCTTTAGTATATTTTTCTTCGAAGGCTTTTCCTTTTTCTATGTATTTATTGTAGTCTTCTGTAGACTGAAAATCTTCTTTTGTCTTTGGTTTTTCATGGTTCGGTTGGCGAATTGGTTGATCTGTTTTTACATCCCAAAATTCAAAACCTTCACCAGTTTCACTATCATAAAACTGATGGGTGTAACCATGCATAACGATAGAACCGCCGTTATCTTGCATAAAGCGTAAAACATTGACTAATTCAGAGTTATCCTTTAAATGTACTGTTTTTCCTGTGTTGGGATCTTTGTAAACAGGGATAACGGTAATCATGTAAGGAAGTTTTTTCTCTTTTAATAATTCAGCAATTTCTTTTAATTGCTTTACATCTACAGCTGGGTGAACGTCTTCAAGACGTAAATAAGCTGAAGTTTTATTTGTCATAGGCTTTTGTTCGAAGTAAGAAAATAGCATTTCACCGACGTAATGAGACATCCAATCAAAAAGGTTTGGAGTTGCGACATGTTTGGAGTTGCGACATAATAGGATGTTCCTTGCTGAACGATTAACGGGTGAGCTCCATCAGCACTCAAGGCGTAAGCAAGAGTTGTTCCTTTTGTTTCAACTTTCTTCATTAAGCGTTCTTCATGTAATTCATTTTTTAACTGGTTAGTCGGATATTCTATAGTGTGAATTCGTATATCGGTTTCTTTCGAGGTAATGAAAGAAAAACGATTAGATAATTGTTCAACATTTTGTCCTAAAACTAATACTGGACCTGAGAAATTTTCTAGAAATTGTTTTACTTCAGTAGAAAGATCTTCTTTTTTCTCTCCGATATAAACAATATGTGTATAAGAAGATGAGTTAGTGGTTTCATTTACCTCTTTTAAACTTTTTACTGTTATATCATTTGTGAAATGTCCTAACTGAGTATTAAGGATTTGTACATTATTTGTAATTTTATTGTCTTCTGTACTATACAAAATAAGTACTTTTGGCTTGGATGATGTTTGCGCAGATGTGTGTATAGGAATGAGTAGTAAAATGCTAAAAAAGAGTAGTAGGAATTTTTTCATTTATATATGCTCCTAGTCTATATAGAATTCAATTTACAATTATATACAATAAATAAGTTATAGTCCATGTAAGTTACATTTTTGTACGTATTTACCAACTGTTTTTTCGCAAAATCGGTCTAAAGCATGATGAAAATATGTATAGTTATTTGCTATGATTGAAAGGTAAGAGAATGATAGAGTGTAGGTAATTGTAAAGGGAAGGCTGAAAGGGGACAAATTTCAGCGGAGAAAGAGGTAGAGGTAGTGAAGAAATTCTTTGTAGGATTTTTAGTTGTTCTTGGAGTGTATTTATATTTCCAAGGAAAGTCTGAAGGAATGGGTAAGCTAATGAATGAAACAAGCTATGTTGATTCAGAAGAAGCAAAACAGATGAAACAAATCATTATAGAGGAAGCAAAGAAAGTAAACCTTCCGGAATGGATACCTCTTACAATTGCCGAACATGAAAGTAGGTTAAATCCAAGAAGTGTTGGAGATAACGGAACTTCATTCGGATTGTTTCAATTACACCGCGGTGGTGGGCTTGCACCAGAGCATTTAACTGATGAAGAGTTGAAAGATCCGCGTACAAATGCGCAAATTGCAATGCCGCATTTAATGAAAGGATATAAGCGCGGGGTGCAAAAAGGTTTGACTGATTTTGCATTACTGAAATATATAGCGAATACATCTGGATGGCCAGGGAATTTAGGACCAGAGTGGACGGATAACAATATGAAGTATAATATCGGATTAGAGGATGTATACTATCGAAATAAAGGTGTAATTAAAGAGTAGGTTTTCTATACCTACTCTGTTTTTTTATGAATAATTTCATCCTTTTCTCTCGTGAAATACTGCACTAGTTGTATTTTCACATCTTCTAGTTTTGTAGAAACTTGCGGTATTTTATATCCTACATACAACGGTGAAACGACAAACCTAGGAACAACTTTACAAATGATTTTTCCATTTAGGTGATAGAAGAATAAGTTATAACTACTACACCCTTTGTGGAAATCTGTCAGTATGTAACGTACGGTTTGCTGAATATAATTGGCCATTTCATCTATAAATGCAATATCTTCAATGATGATATTAAATTCAGTAAAGCCGATAATAGGACGCTCTGAAATGTTGAGTTCAATGCGTTCATTTTTTTGAACAATTACCCCTTGGAAATTTGCTTCATCAATATTTTTAAGATAGTCTACATGTTTCATTCCGATAATTTGCATATGTGCATGGTGCAAACTTCCACCTGAAAATGGACCATGATTTTTGTATAAAATCACAGATGAAAAGTCTTCGTTTTCCTGTAAGTTTAACCAATGGTGAATAGAGAAGCGAATTAGTTTTCTCATATGATCTTCTGTATATGTTGCAATATGTTCTTCACAATTATCTGTTTCGATTAGCACTGTTTGAAAGGTATCCTTTAATGTAGGAAATTTATTTTTCAACCAAATAATAGAGCCCTCAGTTGCTAAAATATCCGTTAAATTTTCTCTGTCACAAAAAGGACATGCAGCGCTTCTGTTCCGAATGCTTTCTGGTTTTTGTTTACCGATATCGTTTAAAAAATATAGTTGTTGTGTATCCATTTGTATATATGCCCCTTTAAAATATATGTAAAAATCCCGCTTAATACATTCGGGAAAAGGAGAAGGAAATCCTTTAAAGGGAATAGGGAAAAATAAAAGACAAGATATCCTCATTGCAATAGGGTACCTTGTCTTTTATTTTTTCTTTAATAGTGTGTATGGATAATATAGAGCATTTTCATCTTGTTTCTTTTTTCTATTTTTTATTGTGTATAAGGCAATTGCTGTACTTGCGATTACAATAATGGCTTTCTTCATATTCATATACCCCTTTTTATTGTTGGTTTAATTCTTGGCTAACTGCTTTTGCATCGATTAAAGCGTGTAAAACCATTTTCACCATGTTCATCATATTCCTTCACTCCTTTTTATAGTTCGTTTAGTTCTTTTGCAACTGCTTGTCCGTTCACTAATACCTCAAAGATTGCTTTTACGAGTTCTTTCATCATGATTGTTTCCTCCTTGTTTTTGTCTCTCTTGTTTATATCTTTATTGTATAGGGAGGCATCTTTTCGTACTATCGCTTTCCATTACGTGAACATAACAGCTTTGTAAGATTGGATGTCACTTATTGAAATGTTTAGTCTATCTTCATTATTTTCAGAAAAATGACTATCCAAACATGAAATGGGAAAGTATAATAAAGAAGTAAGTATTAAATTCCGTACGAAAGGGGTGAATGAGATGAAACGTTCTTTAGCTGCGCGTGCCAAATTTTTAGATTATATCTATTTTTGTCGTGCGATTTTTCATGATGTAGTTGTTAACGGGATACGTATGCCCTTTTTTAACAATTGCATAGTAGCTATTGAACGATAGAAGTCTCTTCACCCATTTTTGATAAACGTGTGAAAAGGGAGCTATTTGGCTTCCTTTTTCTATGCCAAAAACCATGGGGAATGTTTCTTTCCCATGGTTTTTTATATTGAAAGGAGTACGGAAAATGACAATTTGTAGTGTAAATAATGTAAAGAAATCTTTTGGTGGAAACATCATATTTGAAAATATATCGCTTGAAATAAAGAATGGAGAACGTATTGGATTAGTTGGTCGTAACGGTAGTGGGAAGACAACTATCTTTCAGCTTCTAACAGGAATGGAGAGTTTGGATGCAGGAGCCATTCATATGAAGAAAGGTACATGCATCGGTCATGTAGCACAAATTCCAAAATTCAATAATGAAATGAATGTATATGATGTATTAAGCTCCGCTTTTAAAAAGGAAAAAGAGTTGGAGATAGAAATGCATGCTTTAGAAAAAAATATGGCGGAAGAACAGGAATCATCTGCTTTACAAAAATTGATGGAGAGATACGGAGTAATTCAAGAAAGGTACGCGTTTCTCGGTGGTTATGAAATAGAAGCGAATATTATGAAGGTAGCAAATGGTCTACAGGTGACGGAACTATTTCCTCGATCATTTATGGAGTTAAGTGGTGGAGAACAAACAAAAGTAAGCCTTGCGTATATGCTATTGCAGAAACCAGATTTACTTTTGTTAGATGAACCAACAAATCATTTGGACTTATTTGCAGTCGAGTGGTTAGAACAATTTCTAAAAGAGTATACAGGAACAGTTATGGTCATTTCGCATGATCGCTATTTCCTTGATGAAGTTGTAACGAAAATTTTTGATTTAGAAGATGGAGAAATTCACGTATATCATACGAACTATTCACAGTTTGTTGAGGAAAAGGAAGAAAGGTTGCTTCAAGAATTTCAAGCGTATCAAGAACAGCAAAAGAAAATAAAGAAAATGAAAGAAGCAATTAAGCGTCTACGTGAATGGGCAAATCAAGCGAATCCGCCGAATGAAGGATTGCATAAGAGAGCCAGAAATATGGAACGTGCATTAGAGCGCATAGAGAAACTAAAGAGACCCATTTTGGATAGAAAACAGATGGGACTTCAGTTTGAAGGGCAAGAGAGAAGCGGAAAAGATGTTGTTGTAATGAAAGAAGTGAGTAAAGGATTTGCTGAACGACCTTTATTCGAGAAAGCAAATTTGCATATTCGTTTTCAGGAGCGCGCAGCTATCGTTGGACGTAATGGTACAGGAAAGACTACGTTATTAAAACTACTACTAGAAGAAATGCAGCAAGATGCTGGTGAAATTCGGATTGGTAGTAGTGTGAAAATCGGTTATTTATCGCAACATGCGTACGGGAATATGAAGAACAATGTATTGGAAGCTTTCAGAGATTGTGTAGCTGTAACAGAGGGAGAAGCAAGACATATATTAGCGCGATTTTTATTTTATGGTCCAGCTGTTTTTAAGAAAGTAACGCAACTTAGCGGTGGAGAGAAAATGAGGCTAAGACTCGCGCAACTTATGTATCAAGATGTTAACTTTCTTATTTTAGATGAACCGACGAATCATCTTGATATTGAATCAAGGGAAGTTTTAGAGGAAGCCCTTGAACAATATAACGGGACGATTTTAGCTGTTTCACATGATCGTTATTTCTTAAATAAATTGTTTGAAAAGACATATTGGATTGATGAACACAAATTATTTGAGTTTGCAGGGAACTATGCATGGGCTCGTCAAAAGTGGGAAGAAAGAATTGAGAAACAAGTAGCAAAACAGAAGCAGCAACAGCAAGGGAATAAAGCGTTAGAAGTAATGCCTATAAAAAAGAAGAAGTCTAGGGATTTAGAGGCAGTTGAAAATGAGTTAATGCATATAGAAGAAGATATATATGCACTCGAATGTAAAATGGAAAATGTAGTTGATGTTGAAATGCTTGAACAATTATATGAAGAAAAAACGAAAAAAGAGTTTTTACGAGCGGGGTTATATAATGAGTTAGAGAATATTGTGGAGTAAAGAGTAGAAAGCTAATTCCTTTCAGTTTTTGCTGAAGGGATTAGCTTTCTTTTTTATCCCGCTATTTGTGGGAGCCTTGCTGCCCCGTAAAAGCCCGATTTG
>NZ_JBALMG010000140.1:7328-17049 GCF_036963225.1 Bacillus sp. JJ783
CCCCCACTGATTAAAGTTTGACTTTATAATAATATTTTACGTAAGGGATAAATAAAAAATGTGTTTCACGTGAAACAGTAATTTTGATGAATTTTTGTTACGCAATTTTCATAGGTTGTGAAACATATGAAATGGAAGAAGGAAACTAAACGTTATTAGAAGTTTTTTGATAAGAGTAATTGCAAAAGTATTGGCTAATTATTTCCCAAGACATAAGTGTGTGTAATAGAGACTTGGGGATTGAAGATAAAAAAAGAAAGCAGAGTTACAGCTTTATGCGCTGGACGCTGCTTTCTTTTTTTGTATCTTCTTCCCTCATTGAGATTGTAATTGCAATTCCGAGCATAACGAAAAAAGCTAAAAAGAGGACGAACTTTGGGAAGAACGGGAATAGTAATAGCGCCCCGACTATCATAATTGTTAATAATATATAGTGCAGGACATATTGGAATAGGTTGTCCATATTTTCGCCCCCTTTTTGGTCATTTGTTATTAGTATTCTATGTTTCATAATGAACGAATAGAATCAGTTTTTTATGTTTTGCATGATGAAATGTGGGGGAAGGATTGACATGATTAAGAGAAAGGAATAATCTTGAAATTAATTCATACTATTTTTATAGGTAAAATAAAGATAGTTACAGGAAGGAGAGGTATGTTACTACATAATTAAAAAATAGGAAAGCAAAGGTGAAAATGATGCAAAAGACTTTTAAAGGAGTGCTTGCTACGTTTTTTAGTGTATCAGTCTTACTAGCGGGATGTGGTCAAGAAGAAGCAAGTACAAACGAATCTGCGAAAGTACCAAAAGTGAAAGATGAATTTATTAAAGCGAGTGACAAAGCAAAAAGTCCAGCAAAGGCAAAGGAAAGAAAAGATACTTTTGTAATTGGAATGCCAAGCCCTGGTGGGATATTCCTTCCGCATTTTATGGAGAATGGATGGGATGGTAATATAACGCAAGCAATCTTTGCCCCTCTTGTTGGATTAGATAAGGAAGGGAAACCAATTCCAATTCTAGCGAAGAAGTGGGATGTTTCGGAGGATCAGCTTACATATACGTTCTATTTGAACGATGATGTAAAGTTTAGTGATGGTTCGCCGTTAACAGCAGATGATGTAGCATTTACATTAACGTTACTACATGACCCGGCGTATAGCGGAGCAACGGACATAAGTCAAACAGCAATAAAGGGGGGACAAGCATATAAAGAAGAAAAGGCTACATCTATTGAGGGGATTCAAGTCATCGATCCGAAAACAATTACGATTACAACTGAAAAGGTAAATGCCCAAACATTATCGTTAATTGGTGGAGAAGTTATATCAAAAGCTTATTACGGTAAAGAATATAAGCAAGGAAATTTAGAGTATTTAAAAGAGTTATACGGAAAACCGATGGGAGCAGGAGCTTATAAACTAGATAAATATATTCCAGGTCAAGAAGTTCGTTTTGTAGCAAATGAAAATTATTTTGAAGGTAAATCGAAGATTGAGTACTTTATTTATAAAATTACAAAAGGTGATACGAATTTGCAACAATTTCAAGCGGGAGAAGTAGATTATGATGGCTTCACGACAAATGCGGAAACGATTGAGCAATTAAAAGATCTAGGTTTCGCTAATATTAATGTGTATACAGGAAGTTCTTACGGCTATATTAAAATGAATTATAAGAAGCCCTACTTTAAAGATAAACGTGTACGCCAAGCGTTTATTTACGGATTAGAGCGCCAAAAAGTAATTGATACGTATTTCCAAGGTTATGCTTCACTTGTTAATGTACCAATTACACCAGTTTCGTGGGCGTATACAGAAGAAGGAATCAATAAATACGAATATAATTTAGAAAAAGCGAAGAAATTGCTCGATGAAGCTGGCTGGAAAGCTGGTTCAGATGGAATTCGTGAAAAAGATGGCCAAAAATTGAAGGTAAGTTATTTTGCCTCTTCTGCAAGTAAAATCAATGATGTGATGATCCCCGTTATGAAAGAGGATTATAAAAAAATTGGGGTAGATTTCAACCCTGAATACATGGACTTTAATACGATGATTTCCAAGGTAATTAAAGGAGATTATGATTTAGCAATGGTCTCCACACCGATGATTGATGATCCGAGCGGAACAATTGAGGAGTTTGTTTCGACAAGTAAGCGTAATTATGATGGATATCATAATCCGAAAGTAGATGAATTAGCTAAGCAGGCATTAGAAACATTGGATATTGAAAAACGAAAAGAAATCTATAAAAAACTATATCAAGAGTTAAGTGAAGATCCACCTGTTATTTTCTTAAACAATAGTAAAGTCGTTTCTGCTCACAACGCACGAATTCAAGGATTACAAGAAGATAACTATAATGGTATATTGTTAAGTTTACCTAAATTGAATATTGCTCAATAATTTTTGGAGAACTCTCAAAATATTTATATAGAAATAATTGACAAAATATACTGAAAGATATAAGCTAATAACCATAAAGTCTACCAGAAAGGTCGGAATAAGATTGTTACCCCTCAAAAACATCTTTTTTTACGTTTAAAACCGACTTTTCCGATTGGCTATAAAATGTTGCTGTGGGAGGCATACATAAGGCAAGCAGTTCATAAGGTTTAATTATTAAAAAAAAGTTAGGGTGGGGACAATGAAGAAAAAGACAAAAAAATGGGCTGGTTTATTTTCAGTATTACTGAGTAGTTCGTTTGTGTTATCTGCTTGCGGGGGACAGGAGGATACGGCTTCTACAGAACCAGTTAAACAGCAAGATTTAAAAAATATAAAAGTTGAAAAGATTGCTGCGACAGATAAGACGAAAGTACCAGATAAAGCGAAGAATAGAAAAGATACGTTAGTAGTTGGTATTAGTAAACCAGGCGGCGTATTTTTACCATATTTCCAACAAAATGGTTGGGATGGAAACGTCACTTCAGTTATTTTTGCATCTCTTGTATCTACAGATAAACAAGGAAAGCCAACTCCAGAATTAGCTGAGAAGTGGGATATTTCCTCTGATCAGTTAACATATACATTCCATTTACGTAAAGATTTGAAATTTAGCGATGGTTCACCATTAACAGCAGATGATGTAGCGTTCACATTGACGCTTTTACATGATAAGGCATATGAAGGTGACAAAGACATTTCTCAATATGCTGTTAAAGGCGGTAAAGAATATAAAGAAGGAAAAGCAAATTCTATTGAAGGAATTCAAGTTGTTGATCCACAGACAATTAAAATTACAACTGAAAAAGTTAATTCACAGGCACTAACAGCTTTAGGTGGAGAGGTGTTATCAAAAGCTTATTATGGAAAAGATTATAAACAAAATGCAAGTTTAGATTACTTAAAAGCGTTATATGAAAAACCGATAGCTGCGGGTCCATATAAATTTGAAAAGTATATCCCAGGGCAAGAAGTTCGATTTGTAGCAAATGAAAATTATTATGCAGGTAAACCGAAAATTCCAAACTTCATTTATAAAATTACTTCTGGTGATACGAAGCTTCAATTATTCCAAACAGGTGAGGTTGACTACACTGGCCTAGGTACTGGTGACGAAGTTCTTGAACAGGCTAAGGCTTTAGAATTTGCAAATATCCAAATCGAAACAGCAGCATCATTTAGTTATATTTATATGAATAATAATAAGCCGTACTTAAAGGATAAAAAGGTTCGTCAAGCACTTATTTACGGATTAGATCGTAAAAAATATGTTGATACAGCATTGAAAGGATACGGTACGGTAGCTAATGTACCAATTCATCCAACTTCTTGGGCTTATACGGAAGAAGGAGTTAATAAATATGAATACGACAAAGAAAAAGCGAAAAAATTATTAGATGAAGCAGGATGGAAAGTTGGTTCGGATGGAATTCGTGAAAAAGATGGTCAAAAATTAAAGCTTTCTTATTTCGGCCCAAGTTCGGCTAAAGATAGTGATTTATTAATTCCAATTGCAAAAGAGAATTATAAAGAAATAGGTGTAGAATTTAACCCTGAATTTATGGACTTTAATACTATGCTTTCGAAGGTAAATAAAGGTGACTATGATTTAGCTTCTGTTTCGACACCGATTACAAGTGATCCGAGTGAAACAGCTGGTGAATATTTGTCTGGTGTCAATGAGAAGAGTCTTGGTTATAAAAATGCGAAAGTAGATGAGTTAATTAAAAAGGGTATTGAGACAGTTGATATTGAAAAACGTAAACCTATTTATAAAGAATTGTATAAAGAGTTAAGTGATGACCCACCCGTAATTCTATTAAACTACCGTAGAACAATTACAGGGTACAACGGGAATTTAAAAGGCATTGACTCTGAAAAATACAACAGTATTAGCGCAAACTTACCAGTATTATCACTTGAAAAATAACGAGAAGAGTGTATAAATAGAAGACATTTTTTCATTCGGCTAGTAATGTGCTGATTCGAAAAAATGTTCTTCTATTTTAAGCATAAGATTGGAGAGAAAAAGGGTGAAAACATATATTGTTCGTAGGTTGTTGCAAATGATTCCTACACTGTTTGGTACATCAATTATTATCTTTTTCCTGTTTGCGCTTCTTCCAGGGGATTATATTGATTCGAATCCAAAGATTACACCAGAAAGAGCAGCTGAACTTAGGGAATTGTATGGGTTGAACAAGCCGATTGTTGAGCGTTATTTTCATTGGTTAGGTAATGCATTGCAAGGGGATTTTGGCTTCTCGCTTCAATATCAAGAACCTGTAACATCACTATTAAATAAATTTATTTGGAATTCTTTTAGTGTAGCATTTATTGCATTGTTCTTTATTTGGCTAATTGCACTTATTATCGGTGTATTTTCGGCGACGAAGCAACATTCTTTATTCGATAAACTTGTAACAATTGGTGTCTTTGCAGCAATGTCGTTCCCTTCATTCTTTATCGGTTTGTTTTTAATTAAAGTGTTTGCGGTTGACTTTAAGCTGTTACCGATAGGCGGAATGATTGATGTCGGGAGTAATTCGACTGGATTAGCTTACGTAATAGAAGTTGCAAAGCATATGGTTTTACCGGTGTTTATTTTAACCCTTCTTGGAGTAGGTTCATTAACTCGTTATTTTAGAACGAGTATGTTAGAGGTTGTGAGACAAGATTACATACGAACAGCACGAGCAAAAGGTTTAAAGGAGAAGACCGTTATTTATAAGCATGCATTAAAAAATGCAATTTTGCCGGCGATTACTTTATTAGCCTTTGAATTACCAGGCTTATTTTCAGGGGCAATTATTATTGAACAAATTTTTAACTGGCCAGGTATCGGTAATATTCAATTAGAAGCACTTAATTTCCGTGATTATACAGTATTGATGGCATTTACGATGTTCCTTTCAGTTTTAACAATCGTTTCAAACTTTTTAGCAGACATTGTATATGCAGTTGTTGATCCACGTATTCGGTTGAAGTAAGGGGGGAATGAGATGGAAACTGTTACAGCAATTACAGAGAAAAAGGCAAAGAAGAAAAGACGGAATGAATCATCGCCGTGGAGGCAAGCTTTTAAAAGGATAAAGAAAAATAAAATGGCACTTATAGGGTTTTATGCATTAGTTTTTATGTTTTTATTTTGTTTTATCGGTCCATTTTTTTCGCCGTATGCATCAGGGAAAATACAAGTTACGCTAATTAATAAACCACCTAGTTTTTCTCATTGGCTCGGTACAGATCAATTAGGAAGAGATATTTTAACGAGACTTATGCAAGCGGGACGTATTTCATTAACAATTGGCTTAGCCTCAATGGTGTTATCCGTTATACTAGGCGCTTTATTAGGAGCTATTGCAGGTTTTTACCGTGGCATCGTCGACAATATTATAATGCGTCTTGCTGATATTTTAATGTCAATGCCAGGATTACCGTTACTTATTATAATGGGAGCTATTTTATCAGAATGGAAAGTACCATCTGATTATCGTCTTTATGTCATTATGATCATTTTAAGTTTAGTAGGTTGGCCAGGACTTGCACGCCTCGTACGAGGTCAAATTTTATCACTACGAGAACAATCGTTTATGCAAGCTGCTGATGTGCTCGGGATAAACGATTACCGGAAAATTGTATATCACTTAATCCCGAATGTTCTGCCGATATTAATTGTTGTATCAACATTAGGTGTTGCGGGTTCTATTTTAGGAGAGTCTGCACTAAGTTACTTAGGCCTTGGTGTTGTCCCGCCTACACCATCGTGGGGAAATATGATTAGTGCAGCAAACTCATTAATCGATTTCCAAAAGCGTCCGTGGTTATGGATCCCACCCGGTTTTGCAATCTTTATAACAGTTGTATCAATTAATATACTTGGCGATGCACTTCGTGATGCATTAGATCCAAAGATGAAGCGGTAGGTGAGGAAGCATGAGTAAAGCAGTAGTAGAGCTAAAGGATTTACAAACACATTTTCAGACGGAAGAAGGTACAGTAAAGGCTGTCAATCATGTTAGCTTTTCAGTTCAAGAAGGTGAAACAGTTTGTGTAGTAGGCGAATCGGGTTGCGGAAAAAGTGTAACGGCTTTATCTATTATGGGACTTATTGCTGAATCTGGCAGCATCGTTGGTGGTGATATTCTTTATGAAGGAAAAAGTCTTTTAGGAATGAAAGAGAAAGAACTTCGTAATTTAAGAGGAAATGATATCGCGATGATTTTCCAGGAACCGATGACATCGCTTAATCCAGTCTTCACTGTTGGAGAGCAAATTGTTGAGACGTTAAGAGAGCATGAACTACTTAGCAAAAACGAAGCATACAAAAAAGCAATTGAATTAATTCGTAAAGTTGGTATTGCTCGTGCTGATGAAATTGTCCATTCTTATCCGCACGAACTAAGCGGTGGCATGTTACAACGTATTATGATTGCTGTTGCACTTAGTTGTAATCCAAAGTTATTAATTGCTGATGAACCGACAACGGCCCTTGATGTTACGATTCAAGCGCAAATATTAGACTTACTAAGACAAGTAAAAGAGGAATTTAAAACGTCCATTTTATTAATTACACATGATCTAGGTGTTGTAGCGGAAATGGCCGATTACGTTGTCGTTATGTATGGCGGAAAAGTTATTGAAGAGGCACCGGTACTAGAGATATTTCAAAATCCGAAACATCCATATACGCAAGGGTTGCTAAAATCAAAACCAGTAATGGGGAAACGAACAGATAAACTTTATTCTATCCCAGGGCAAGTTCCAAATTTAGTTGGCTTAGATGAGTTTTGCTACTTTAGTGGCCGCTGTGAACATTGCATGGAAATATGCAAAAATGAAGTGCCAAATCTTAATGTGCATGACGAGGATCATAAAGTAGCTTGTTGGTTATATGAGGAGCGTGCTGGGCAATGAGTGAACCATTATTAGAAGTGAAGAACTTAAAAACGTATTTTCCGATTAAGGGCGGCGTATTTAGTAGAACGATTGGACATGTGAAAGCGGTAGATGGGGTAAGCTTTACAATTGATAAAGGAGAAGTGTTTGGCCTTGTAGGAGAGTCTGGAAGTGGGAAAACGACGATAGGAAAAACAATTCTCCGTCTCGTTCAAAAAACAGAAGGAGAAGTGAAATTTAAAGGTCAAGATGTTCATGCTTTATCAAAAGAGGGGCTGAGAAAGCATCGTCCTAATATGCAGCTCGTCTTTCAAGATCCATTTAGCTCATTAAATCCAAGAATGAGAATTGGAGAAGCGCTTGGTGAGCCAATGTTGGCTCACGGACTAGCGACGAAAGAAAATGTCCGTGCAAAGGTGATAGAAGTATTGGAGTTATGTGGTTTAGCGCCGTATCATATTGACCGGTACCCTCATGAGTTTTCCGGTGGGCAACGTCAACGTATCGTTATTGCAAGGGCAATGGTATTAGATCCAGAATTTATTGTGGCTGATGAGCCTGTTGCGGCATTAGATGTATCTATTCAAGCGCAAATCATTAATTTGTTTAGTGAATTACAGGAGAAAAAGGGATTGTCCTATTTATTCATTTCACATGACTTAAGTGTTGTGGAGCACTTATGTACGAAAATTGGAATTATGTATTTAGGAACTATTGTGGAAACAGCAACACGTGATGAGTTATTTGCGAATCCACTTCATCCATATACAAAAGCATTATTATCAGCAGTGCCAATACCGGATCCAACGGTTAAGCGAGAACGGATTATTCTAGAAGGGGATATTCCAAGTCCGGCAAATCCGCCGTCAGGTTGCCGTTTTCATACACGCTGCCCTTTTGCTACAGATATTTGTAAAACGAATGTACCAGAATTTCGTAATGTTGGTGAAAATCACTTTGTTGCTTGTCACCATGTGTAAAAAAAGGACTCTTTCCAAAAGTGAAAGAGTCCTTTTTTTATTTACTAGATGAAGTTTGTTTCAATACAAATTGCTCGATTGCATGAGCAACACCATGTTCATTGTTTGTTAATGTTACAACGTCACATAGTTTTTTTACATCTTCTTCGGCATTTCCCATTGCTATAGATAAACCAGCAACTTGTAACATTGGCACGTCATTAAAGTTATCGCCGATTGCAACAGTATCTTCAATTGGTATATTGAAATAAGCTGCCATTTCTTGCAAACCATTGCCTTTATGACCATGCTTATCCATAATTTCTACATTAGTAGGAGCTGATGCCGTAACTGAAATGTCCGTATCTTCTTGTAAAGTTTGTAATAGCTGTGAACGATGAGCAGCATTAAATGTTAAAATGAAGAATTTAGATATTTCTAATTCTGGATTATTTACGACATCCTCTATTTTTTGGAAATCAGTAATTAAGTTAGATTTCTTTTGTTTTTCTGTAATTCTTTCAAGTTCCTCAAGTGTAACATCTAGTGTATGTTTATTTTCTTCGAATGCCTGCATGACTTGACCTTGCCATGTATAAGGAGAATAAACCCCTTTATTTGTGTACAACTTATATGGGAAACCTTCAGATTCTAGTAATTTTGCAAGCTTGTATACTTTATCATTTTGTAAACAACGCGAGTTAATTACTTTTCCGTCCACATAAACAATTGCCCCATTGCTTGCTCCAACTGGAAGAGATAGTTTATATTCTTCCAATAATTTTAAAGCATCCTCTTTCGCGCGGCCAGAACAAATCATTACAATATGACCAGCTTCTTTTGCGGTTTGGATAGCTTGTAAGTTCTCTTTGGAGATTTCAAGATTAGATGATAGTAGTGTACCATCCATATCTAGTGCGATTAATTTCAAAATGACCACCTCTTTGTTTCCATTATACATAGTTATATAGAGGAAACATATAAACTTATCTTGGAAAGATAGTATTTTATCCCGCATTAATTGCCAGTAAAAGCTCGATTGGTGAGGGGGAATAACCAGTAGGGAATGGAACCCTCGCTGATTGAAGTTTCACTTTGTTTTGTAACAAAATAGAGATGAATAATATTATATTTCGCTTTATGACTGTAATGTTACACTAGTGTTACAAACGTGATTGTAGTAGAAAACGCATTAAAACAAGGTTTTTGAGTGTTTATTAAAAAAAACGTAAAAAAAGTGTAATAAAATTTACGTAATTATATTGCAACGTAATAATAGTTATGTTACATTAATGTTACAAACGTTACGTAATTAATTTTAATGTAACGTTAACATGAAAACTATGAACTAATCATTTCTTAGAAATTACATATAGATAACTTATAAAAGGAGAATGAATGATATGAACAACGAGCAAGTA
>NZ_JBALMG010000141.1:0-28896 GCF_036963225.1 Bacillus sp. JJ783
TACTTCTTCTTTCGCTTTTGTTGCTACCTTAGCTTTTGCAACTTCCTGCACTTTTGCTTCTTCTTTTACTTTTGCAACTTTCTGCGTTTTTGCTTCTTCCTTCGCATTTACCGCTTTTTGTACTTTCGCTACTTGCTTCGTTTTCTCTTCAACTTTCTTTTCAATTGGTGCTGTACTTGATAGGAAAGAAACGTTTGCATAAGCTGTTTTTCCTTTATACTCAAATTGTAGCCATCCATCTTTTACTTGATGCGTTGATTCAATTACATCATCTTTTTTCAGTCTACCAAGAATTTCTGATTCTGTGTTTGCTTCAGAACGTACATTTAATAGGTTTGCTGTTACATGATAAATATCTTTTGTATACTCCGAACTTACAAACAATTCTTTACCATTTAAATCAATTTTTGACCATCCTTCTTCAGTATGTATGACTTTTAACTTTTGTCCTTCTTTTACTTTTTCGACAACTTTTGATTCCGTAGTTGGCTTTTCACGTACGTTGAGTACATCTGCTGTTACGATAGTTTCTGCGATAGCAGATGTTGTAAAAGCCCCCAATCCAAAAACTGTTGCTGTTGCTGCGCCAATTAATTTTTTCATAATAGCCTCCATTGCGTTTTTTGGGGTTTTATCAAATGCTTCCATAAAATTAGGTGATTTCACGGAATATCAAAACATTTGCAAAGATACATTGATATCGCTTAATATACCGTTATTAAAACCCTTTACTCCAATAGTATCAAATTCTCCTTTTTAATTCTATACATTATAAATCTACTTATCTTATATAAACGTTTCCTATCCTTCTTCTTTTTACTAAATGGTTGTCGCAATTCCTGCCAGAAATAAACTTACGATTGCTAAAAATTGAGTACCGACTATAGCCCCTCTTAAATGAAACTTGTAATCTTTATATCCCTTCATCCCTTCCGTACAAGGAATAACAACAAATCTCGGAGTAATCCAGCAAAATATAAGCCAATCGATTATTAATAAATCTACTAAATTGAAAATCATTAAAATGCTAAAACTATGTAAATAGGCCTCAATATACAATAGTTTTTCATGTTGATGTAATATATATGTTGAAACGAAAGGAGTACCGAAGAGAATCACATTGTATGCAATACTAAAGTAAATCGTTTGCTTTTTTTCATTAATCGATTTCGGAAAAACTACCTTTTGAATATCTTTTGGATAATCATTTAACCAAAGACGAGGATTATAATATAAAGACCCCAAAATCATTACGGATAGTACAATAGACATGATGACACCAACGTACATTGTTTGCTCTAATTGACTCATAAGTCTCATTCACCCTTTTCTGTAATTCCTATGTAAGTCATTCACTTAATTACATATTGTATGTACGTATACAACCCAAAATTAACAATTATCTTTAACACCCAATCACATTTCTTGCAATGTACATGCAATTTTTATACAGTGAAAGCCTAATTAGTACAGATAGGATTGGTGAAACCTATGAAAATTGAACATATAGCAATTTGGGTAAATGACTTAGAATTAATGCGTACTTTTTATACGAAGTATTTTAATGGCAAAGTAAACTCTTTATATCATAACGAAGCAAAACAATTTGAATCTTATTTTATTACGTTCGAATCTGGAGCAAGGCTTGAACTTATGCGTAAGAAAGGTATAGAAAACGAGCCTAATCTTAATATAACTGGCTATGCACATATGGCTTTCTCTGTTGGCAGTAAGGAACGTGTGAATGAACTGACAAAAACGTTAAAAGAAGCAGGCTATTCTTTATTAAATGGACCACGTTTCACTGGAGATGGCTATTATGAAAGTGTAATAAGCGATCCAGAAGGCAATCAAATAGAAATCACGATTTAACTATCGTTTATCTTTTCTGAAGAACAAATGAAAATTAGTTTGGAGGAATACTATGCATAAGCTATATTTTAATAAATTTGAAGCGACAGACTTCAATTTATATTTCCAGCTCGTATCAAATGAAAAAGTGATGGCACAAATTACGGAACGTACCATTCCGTTAGGCGAGGCGCAAAACGACTATAAAAAATTGTTAAAGCGTAATAAAAAACATAGATTATTCGGCTCCTACAAAGTGTATGACTCTATTACAAATAAATTTATCGGACTTGGACATATAACAGTAAATGAGGCTGATTTTAAAGAAGCAGAACTTGGCTATATGATTTTGCCAGAGCACTGGGGAAAGAGATATGGTAGTTGTATTGCAAAGGAATTAATAAATATAGCGAAGCAGACAGATGTAAGCGTACTAAAAGCAATTATCGATCCGAGCAATATCCCCTCTCGGAAGATTTTACTAAACGTTGGTTTTACATCTGAAAAAGTTTGCGAGATTGATGGATTGCCTGGGGAGATTTTGAGTACATATATTTAACTATATAAAAAAGCAATGCTACATTTGAACTAACCGTAGCATTGCTTTTATCTTTTATTATTATAAAAGCCCATTTTCACTTTAATACGAACTAAATCATTATTTCTTTATCTCGTCTACTACACTTTGAACTAAAGAGATAAGAGCTTTCTTTGTATCCTCATCTGTTATTTTTGCATCATCACTAAATTTAGTGCGCACAGATGGGATTAATAACGAACCATTTTGAACGACAATTGTATCTAGCATACCTAGCGTAAGTAATAATGATTCATGAGCTTTATCCCCTCCAGCAATCGACGGTGAAGCTGTTATAATAGCAACTGGCTTTTTATAAAGTTCCGCTGATGAAACAAGCCATTCTAATGCATTCTTCAAAACTCCTGGAATACTTTTTGCGTACTCTGGTGTACAAATAATAAGTGCATGTGCTTCACTTAATGTCTTTCGAAATTCTTCAACAACAATCGGTGCTCCAACTCGATCTACATCCGGATTAAAATGAGGTAGTTCCCCTATCCCATTATAAATAGTGTAATCTATACCTTCTGGAATAAATGCTGCTAAAGTTTTTAATACGTTTGTGTTGGATGCTCCTTCCCTAATACTTCCTGAAATCGCTATGATTTTTTTGTGTATACTCATATGATCCCCCCTACGAACATCATACTTATGTAGCCATAAAAAAATCAAAAATATTGAACTATTTAACAAGCTGTACATTCATCAATTTTATTTACATAATAATATTATGAGATAGGTTTTTATCTTTCAATAAAATCCGATTACCTTTTTTCATTACTTCACATTTATCCTTTAAATTTAGCACACTATTCAACTACCGAAAATAGCACCTTCTCAAGTTCTTTTTTTGATAATGTACTACCATTTATATATACTTGGTATGCATTTTTCCCTTCTTTTGCAGGAACCACTATTTTCATAGCTCGTACATTGGATTCTTTATATTCCCCATATGTAATATCGTATCCTTTTAATTTATAAGTCTTTATATCTCTAAAATAATGTGGGCCTTTTTCAGTTGCCTGATCAAATGGTTTATCCATATAATCTTTAATATCATCAAATATTCCAGATTGGTGTAGTCTAAACCCTAAATCCACATCTGATGTAGTTTGTCCCTTTTTCACATTACTATCTTCATACCTCATTGTAATAAGAGGTCTTGGTTTTCCTACTGTGGCATCTGCCTTTGCCTCTTCTGAAATAAGAACATGGTCTTTTGGAATATAGCTGGGACGCTTTATTAGAAAACCAGTGATTTCTCCAGCTTGTTCAAATGTATATGTAAAATGTTGATCTATTTTTTCCTCATATTTGTTTAGCTCTTCCATTACCTCACTATCTCTTTTTTCTTCATCAACATTTAAACGACCTATAGCTGTATGTTGTCTTTCTCCGTTCTCTACGACACTAACTTTTTTATAAAAATGATATGTTTCTTGTAATAACTCTACATATTTTTCAAAGTCCTCTTTTGCAAATAAGTTTTTAGCAACTTCTATCCTCTCCATCAATCCTTTATAACCGTCCTCTGACATTCCCATATCTTTTCTCGCTTCTTCTGGTGTACCTATAATTTTATCAATTATTGTTGTACCCGCAAAAGTACCGGTTGGTATAAGAACAGCCGCAGCTACAAAGCCAAGTAATAACTTTTTCTTCATAGAAGCTTTCCCTTTCTTTTTCATTTGTTGGTATTTATGAAAAGAGGTTTGTACTTTATCTTCTAGATTAGGAGAGGGTTCGAGTGTCTCTGCATTTCTTTTCAATTCATTCGTTATATATTTTTCAAAATCCATTTACTTCTCCCTCCCTTATGGCTGGCATATGCTCCATTTCTGTTCTTAATCGTTTTAGTGCTATATGTAATCGAGATTTCACTGTACCAACAGGGATTTGAAGAAGTGCGGCAATTTCATCCAAGCTATATTCATGGAAGTAACGCATAATAACAACTTCACGATGCTTATAAGATAATTTTTGTACAACTTCCACTAATTCACTACGTGTTTCTTTATGTAAAATACCTTCATCCATTATGTAAGACCGATCTTGTTCATACATTTTCTTCTTTTCAAAGATTCGAAATCGTCGCCACGATTTACGGCGCCAATCTTGTACTTGCTTGACAACTAGTCCATGTAACCAAAAACGAAATGAACGGTTCATATCATAATTCGTTACAGACTTCCACATTTTGATGTACACCTCATTAACTATATCGTCTACATCTTGGTGTTGATTCCCTAATAAAAATACTACTGTTCTATAAATATCTTTACTTGTTAATTTATAAATAACTTGAAAGGCTTCTTGGTCTCCAGACTCCATTTTATACAGCCATTCTTTTAATTCTACTTCATCCAAAATTACGTTCCCCTCTCATGATCCTTCACACAATATTCGTCCGTTTCTCACAAAAAGTTCATTTTACATAAAAATTTATTTATTACAATAAAAATATAATATATATTTTACAGAAAGGAGGATTCGTATAATGAACAAAGAAGACAAAATTTATGCAGAAAAGGTATTAAAACATCTCTTCATAGGAGCACAAGTTGATGGATTGCAATTTGGTATTTCTCCAGCAACTATAAAGATTCATTTCACAAATTTTGAAGCTGCAGTTGATTATGATGGGCAATTATATGTCAACATCGAATCGAAATGGTGTTTATTTAATACTCCACCAGAAAAGTACCCTTCTAATGAGGATGAATTTGACGATTATTCCGAGGAAGAAGAATATAATAGAATTTTTAAAATGAGAAGGCAAAAAGTTATAGACGTGCAATTAGGTAAGGAAACTCCACATTTGTTTATCCTACTTGAGAGCGGACAAATCTTGTTTGTAAATGGTTTTCACGACTATTATGAATGTTGGCAAGCTGGGGTCCAATGTGAGGATTGGCTTGTAGTTGCTGCACCAGGTAATGAAATCGCTACCTGGACTCCCGATGAATTTACTAATAAATAAGCTGTCAGAAATCACAATATAAAAAGTATATCTTGCACAAGGGACAACAGATTTACGTAAATCAATTGATGGACTAGCGACTGTTGTAAAAGAAGAATTTGAAATTTAAAATCACCTCGTTTTAATAGGAAAAAGTGGCATTTTTACTATTTCTAATGTTCGCTAATGCTTATTGCGTGATTTGGTTCCATTGCTACACAAACCCCAATACCCACCCTTAGCTTGATGGGCATGTATAGTGCCCCCTATTAGCATCAACGAGAAGGAATAGACCTTGTAAAAAAACATTTATAATTCCACTGATACGCAGAAAAATAAAAAGAGAATAATTCAGAAATTCCCTATGAATCATTCTCTTTTTATTTCCATATTTTAACATGTTGGATATGTCTTAGAACCCAAATAACGTTCTTTTATAAGTTGACGATGATGAAGCTCATGACCAGCAATTATGTTTGCTAATGCAAGAACCGTGACTTCAGAATTGTTCGCAATTCCCCTTTGTAACCAAGCTTCTTTATCTAAACTTTTAAGCAAATACATAGTAGATTGGCGAACAACTGTTAAATTCTCAAGAAGATCTTGCATAGATTGCTTATCAAAAGCTGCTCTAAGAACATACATATCATCGTTATATCCAGGAAGTTCTGCTGTCTCGCCTCTTGCTATGGAAAGCAATCGATACGCCATAATACGCTCAGTATCCGCAATATGACCGATTACTTCTTTGATACTCCATTTATTAGGAGCATATCTAAAATGTCCCTCACTATCAGAAATATCCTTCAATAAAAGATTCGTTTCCTTCATTTGTTGCTCTAGAATATGTATGATATCTCCATCTGGTATTAAGTTTATGTACGTTGAATAATACGGGTTATATTCATTTGCTTCTGGTCTCTTTTGCATGCTTATCATCCTTTTTATTTTATCCTTATATACAACTTACCATAAATTATTATCATATTAATCAAAAAATTTAAATTTCAAAACAAAAAGTCCCCATCCTATAGGATTACATTAACAAAGCGGCTTATCCCCCAGCTTCCAACTAAACCATTTCCCATGTCCTTCCGTTTCACCAACAGTTTCACAATATTCGTTTCCGTTAATATAATAATCAATATGAAGGTCCCGGTCCCACATGTTGTTATATAGGTGGAATACATCACGTTTTGCACCAATTTCTTTAATTTGTTTTTCTAGCGTATGTTTTACATTTTCAGGTATTTGGTTTGCTACATGTGTATGGAAAATACAAATAACAGCATCTTCCCTTATTTGATCTACAATGGATGGTAAAAGCACTACACCATCTCCTTCAATTAATTGCACTGATTGTTCTTTTACAAGTTCTGCTGCTTGATCGAATAGTACCAGTCTTTCTTTATGTTCTGGCCAAATAAGCGCTCGTAACCATAAATAGTCTTCGTCATCATTTAAATCGTTCACGTGTAAATCTAGTCCGATTCTTTCTACGACAGGTGGACTTTGTTTTAGCAAATACGGCATATTATCCCCTCTTATTTCAGAGGTTAAATGAACATTCGATTGTGTATTTCCATACACTTCTTCCATTCCATATGAATAACGATATTGATCCCAAAATAGTTGTAATCCAGAACTTGTACCAATTTCTATTAACGCTAACGGTTTGTTCACTTTATTAAATATGTAACAGAAACTTGGATACAAATAGGCACATCGTCTTACTTCATTCGTTTGAACAAGTTTCGTTTGTAATAAAGTAATTATTTCTTCACGATATACATGGCAAAAATCTTTAAATTGATGAAAGGCATTTTCAAAGTTTGTATCAGTACCAGCATCTTCAACTAAACTATAATAATACCTTTTTAAACTGTGTTCTTTTCCTTTTAATAATAAATAATGGACCGCACCTAATAATAAGTTCGGAACCGGTTGACCAGGTTGTGCGTAGGCAGCTAACGTAAGAACTTCCTCATCTTCAAAAATTTTTATTGATAAGTATTCGTATAAAGGACTCGATCCTTTACATTCATTCTCAGAAAAATCCCGAAATAAATTTGCTATTTGTTCTTTTTTAAGCATTGGTATCCCTCCTGTTTTATTTTCAGAATAACCTTACCATTATTTTGTTATTTACTCTATTTTTTTCAAATTAGATGTAATAAAAACAGATTCTTACAAATTCCCAAAGATTAAAACTTAAAAATAAAAGTATTAGTAAGTTTTTTTGAGATAACATCAAACTGGAATTCTTCTCCAAATTCCGCTTTACTACTATGCTTTTTACCCTTATGACAGAAGAATTCTATGAAATAAAACGTTAAATAGTTTAAAATTATCAGATAACACTAGATATTTTAGTCTATTAATTATTATAATAGACTATGAGATGGTTATATAATTGAGACAAAAAAGGTAAATACCTAGGTGGGGCCTAGGCGGTGTTTTCTTTTTACGGCTTAGATATAAAAACACCTACTCTTTTTTGCCAATATAGGGGATGGAGAGATTATCATGAGCAACATGCAGCAAAAAACAGACGTTATCTTAATTGGCGCAGGAATTATGAGCGCAACGTTAGGATCATTACTTAAAGAATTGGCACCTGAATGGGAAATTAAAGTATTTGAAAAACTCGCTAATGCCGGAGAAGAAAGTTCTAACGAATGGAATAATGCTGGTACAGGACATTCTGCGCTATGTGAGCTTAACTATACATCCGAAAAATCTGACGGGTCTATAGATATTGGTAAAGCTGTAAAAGTAAATGAGCAATTTCAACTTTCAAGACAATTTTGGGCGTATCTTGTTAAGAGAAACTTAATTCGTAATCCACAAGATTTTATTATGCCACTACCTCATATGAGTTTGGTGCAAGGAGAAAAAAATGTAGAGTTTCTAAAAAATCGTTTTGAAGCGCTTTCAAAAAATCCTCTATTCCAAGGGATGGAATTTTCTGATGCACCTGACACATTAAAAAAATGGCTTCCACTCATTATGGAAGGCCGTACTTCTAATGAACCGGTGGCTGCAACGAAAATTGACTCTGGAACAGATGTTAACTTTGGTGCGTTAACGCGCATGTTGTTTGATTACTTAAAAACTAAAAATGTCGAGCTAAACTACAAACATAGTGTTGAAAATATTAAACGTACGAAGAACGGTTTGTGGGAAGTAAAAGTACACGATATGAATAGTGGTAAAATCGAACACCATACTGCAAAATTCGTCTTTATCGGCGGCGGTGGCGGTAGTCTACCTCTACTACAAAAGACTGGTATTCCTGAATCAAAACATATCGGCGGATTCCCAGTAAGTGGACTATTTATGGTATGTAAAAACCAAAAAGTTGTAGAGCAGCATCATGCAAAAGTATACGGAAAAGCTAAAGTGGGTGCTCCGCCAATGTCTGTACCTCACCTTGATACAAGATATATAGACAACAAAAAAGCTTTACTGTTTGGACCGTTTGCAGGTTTCTCGCCTAAGTTCTTAAAAACTGGCTCAAACCTTGATTTAATTGGTTCTGTAAAACCGAATAACGTCTTAACGATGTTAGCAGCCGGTGTAAAAGAAATGGGATTAACAAAATACTTAATCCAACAAGTTATGTTATCACACGAAAAGCGTATGGAAGAATTACGTGAGTTTATTCCGAACGCTAAAAGTGAAGATTGGGATACTGTCGTTGCTGGACAACGTGTGCAAGTAATTAAAGATACTGATGCAGGTGGTAAAGGAACACTTCAATTTGGTACAGAAGTTGTTAGTGCAAATGACGGATCAATCGCTGCGTTACTTGGCGCTTCTCCAGGTGCTTCTACTGCGGTTCACGTTATGCTTGAAGTATTAGAAAAATGCTTCCCAGAACGTATACTAGCATGGGAGCCAAAAATAAAAGAAATGATCCCTTCTTATGGCGTATCACTAACGGAAAATCCAAGACTGTTCCAAGAGCTTCACGCTTCAACAGGACGCACACTTGGGTTAAATGAAAAAGAAGCTGTTCACAATTAATGAATAGATTAAAAAAACGACATAATAAAAACGTCCGATATATTCGGACGTTTTTATTTTCTACTAGAAATTATACTTATCGATATTATCTTTCGTAAATACAACTCGTTCAGGTAATACGATAATACCATTTCCTTCTGCCTCATAGTCATACCCTTGAATAGAGTTCGGCTCTACTTTCACTTTTCCGATTCCTTTTACTTCAAAGCTATCCCCGACTTTTAACTTCTTCCCTTTTACAACAATTTCATTTGCAACATAAGTTGCTAGTGCACCTTGTTGTTTTACATCCCATAATCCAAATTGTTGTACTGTTCCTCGTTTCACATAATCACGCATAACGTTCGGTGTCGAAAACCCCGTTACGACTACTTTCTTATCCATTTTCAAATTCTCAGCTGCTTGTGCCATTGCTGGTAGTGCTGTTGCATCTGGACATATTACTGCGTTAATATCTGGATAAGTTTTTAAAATACTCTCTCCAACTGATAAAGATTTTTGCGCATTATTTTCACCGTATTGCGTCGTTACAATTTCCCAATTCGGATATTTCTCTTTAATAATCTCTTTCGCCTTCGTTACCCACTGATTTTGATCTGTTACAGTCGGGCTTGAATAAAAGAATGCTACTTTTCCTTTATCTCCAATTTGCTTAGAAGTCATTTCAATTAATAAGTTTGCAAGTTGGTCTGGTGTACCTTGGCTAATATAAAACGAACGGTCTTTCGGATTCACATCAGAATCCCACGTTAATACTGTCATCCCTTTTTTCTTTGCACGTTGTAATGATTGCGAGAGACCATCAACTGACGTAGATGAAACCATAATTGCATCATAGTTTTGGTTAATAAAATTGTTTATATATTTTACTTGCCCTGATACACTTGCCTCAGACGGTCCATCGTACTTCACTTGTACACCTAACTTATCTCCCATCTCTTTTGCACCTTCACCACCTGATGTGAAGAAGCCAACTCCCGTTAATTTCGGAATGAACGCAAATTTTACATCATCTGCTTTTTTCTTATCCGCAGTTTGGCTAGAACAAGCAATTAAACCGATTAAACAAATACACATAATAATAACAATCCCCAGTTTTCTCTTCATGACATTTCCCCCTTATGCAAATTCCTTCTTTTCCCCGTAGTGAATCGTTGTAATTTGAAATGTCTCATAATAACAGAAACAATAAGGATAATACCTATTACTACATTAGATTGTTCATTCGTTAAGCCCGTCATTTGCAAACCGTACTGCATGAGTCCTATAAAAACACTCGCTAGTACTGTCCCAATAATACTCCCTTTTCCGCCTGTAATTAGTGTGCCGCCTAATACAACTGCCGTAATAACTGGCAAAATGGTTTCACTTCCAATATCAGCACGAGCAGAACCGAAATACGCTGTTAAGAAAGCTCCTCCTAATCCACCTCCTAACCCAGAAAGTACGTAAGCAGTAATCACTACTTTCTTCGTTCGAATTCCGGAATATTTCGCCGTACTTTCATTTGCGCCAGTTAATTTTGCGTGGCGACCGTATGTTGTACGGTGAAACAATATCGTAAATACTATCGTTAAAATGACAAGGAGCCATAATAAATTAGGTATACCGATAAAACTACCATTTGCCAGTTGCACATACGAATCTGGTAAACCACTTATTCCTTCATAGCCCGCTGCACCCGAACCACCTGAAATAACAAGGGCGATTCCTGCATATAAAAACATCGTTCCAAGTGTAACGACAAGAGGTTCTACATCTGTCATTTTTATAATAAGTCCATTTAATCCGCCCGCTATGCAACTTATTACGAGCGCAATGATAACAGCTAACAGTATAGGCATGCCATTCATCCAAAGTACTCCGATAAGAATCGAAGTAAGCCCCATAATAGATCCTACTGAAACATCAATTCCGCCAGTTACAATGACAAATGTCATCGGAATAGCCGCGATTGAAATAATGAGGAAATCGTTCATACTAAAAAGGAGGTTACTAATGTTTAAGAAATCACTATTTATGAAACTAAAGAGAATGAATTCTACGAGAAGCAATATGAGAAGAACCCCTTCCCATCTATACAAGCTACGTATTCCCCTCATAGATTCACCCTCCTTTCTTCTAATTGCCGGAGTTTCTTCCATTTTTTTAAGACACTATCTAATATAATGATGAGTAAAAGTAAAAATCCTGAAATAGCACTATTCCAAAATGCAGGTATTTTTAAAAAGACGAGTGAACTGCTTATCACTTCTAAGAAGAATGCACCTAATGCCGCTCCAAATATAGAACCTGTTCCTCCTTTTAAATGAATACCACCTAAAACAGCAGCAGCGATAACTTGCAATTCTATCCCTGTACCTGTTTGATTTGGAACGAATCCAATATTCATTACGAATATACATCCAGCGAACCCAGCGCTTATGCCTGATATGATAAACGCGTATATTTTCACTTTATCTACATGTATTCCAATAAGCCTTGCACCATCTTCATTATCACCGACCGCATAAAAATATCTTCCAATTTGAACTTTCATTAAAAAGAAATATAGCAGCAGTAATATGATAAGAACGGTCCATACCGTTATCGGAATCCCTAACATCATAATAGAAGAAATTTGTTTATACTCATTCGGAATATCTTCAATCCACTTTCCGCCCGTAAATATTAACATTACGCCTCTAATAATCCCGAGCATTCCTAATGTCATAATGATAGCTGGCACCCTAAATTTCGTAACGCCAATTCCGTTTACCATACCAATAAGGGCACTAAGTATAATTGCCGCAAATATTGAAATAAAGGCACTGTATCCATCTGTTAACAACATCCCGCAAACCGCAGCGCTTAATCCCATAATAGATCCTACTGATACATCTATATTTTTCGTAAACAATACGAAAGATTGACCAATTGCCAAAACAACTAAAATAACGCTTGATTTCATAATTAAAGATAAAGAGCTAAACTGAACAAAACTAGGGTTCATTACTCCAACGAAGGCTATGTAAAGAAGTAATAAAATAATAATAGACGTCTCATGCATTTTAAATAAACGGTTCACTCCGTTACACCTCCCTTTCCTCCGTACGCAAGGCGTGTAACTTCATCAATACAAATTTCCTTCTTCTCCAAATGAGAGACGAATTCTCCGTTTCTCATCACATAAACACGATTCGCTAATTGAACGATTTCTTCCATATCTGAAGAAATTAATATGATCGCAAGTCCCTTTCTCTTCAAACTTTGTATCGTTTCGTATACTTCTAATCTTGCTTTCGCATCAATACCACGGGTCGGTTCATCAAGAATAATCACTTTCGGATTACATGCAAGATATTTCGCTAACACGACCTTCTGTTGGTTCCCACCTGATAAAGACGTCATTTTCTCATTCATATGAGGGACAACAATTCTAAACTGTTTTATATACAACTCTGATAAAGCGCTTTCTTTTTTGTTATTTAAAAAGAAGCTACTCATACTGTTTAAGGATGCAGCTGTTATATTTTCTTTCACAGACGCAATTGAAAAAATGCCATTCCCTGCCCGGTCCTCCGGTACATACACCATACCTTCCTTTATTCGCTTATGTACCGAATACTTCGTAATGGATTTTCCCTCTAATAAAACAGAACCTGATTTCAAAGGCATTAATCCAAATATTGATTCAGCTAATTCAGTCCTACCTGATCCGACGATACCTGCAATCCCGACAACTTCTCCAGCGTGTACAGTTAATGATACATTTTGAAACGCATAACTAGACGCATTCGTGACATCTAATACTTTTTCCGAATGCTCTATTTCTTCTTGCGTGATTTCTTTCTTCTCCTCAAGTTTATAACCTTTCGGTAATAACCCCTCCATTAGCATGTCATATGTATAGCTTGATACATCCCCTTGACTTACAATCATTCCGTCACGCAAAATTGCTACTTTATTCGCAATTTCAAAGATTTCTGGAAAACGATGCGTAATGTAAATCATGCCAATTCCTTTTTCTTTTAAACTTTTCATCAACACAAAAAGACTCTTAATTTCGTGAGTTGTTAATGTCGATGTTGGCTCATCTAAAATAAGAATCTCAGCTTCTCTTATTAATCCCCTCAATATTTCTACTAATTGTTGCTGGGCAATGGATAACGATAACCCTAGCTCATGAAGTTGAATGTTCCAACCTAAGCCTTCTAGCAACTTATTAATTTTATTTCGAAGTTCTTTCTTTTTCGCTTTCATTCCGATACAAATGTTCTCTTCAATTGTCATATGCGGAAAGATGAGTGGCTCTTGTGGTATTAAATATATGCCATGTTGATGTGCTTCTGCTGTGTTTGAAAATTGTTGTATTTCTCCTTTCACAAACATATTGCCAGCATCGTATGAATACAAACCCGTTAATATTTTCATTAATGTTGATTTCCCGGCACCATTTCCTCCGACTAAAGCGTATACATCTCCACGCTCTAATTGTAAATTGACTTCTTTTAATACGAGTTGATCTGAAAAAGATTTACTCATTTTTGTAACTTCTAATAAGGGCACGTTCTCCACATGTTGTCACCTGCCTTTATGCAGAACATTTTTTGAGAAAATGATTTTTTGTTCTACTTGTTTTGTAGCATTGTATATTTCTTTTTTCATATCTAGAACACTTTTTTCACCGGACTATTTATCGCTTCAACTGGAATAAACAAAATAACGAACACATATGTTTAAGCAGTGGTCAATTGTTGAAAGGGATGAAGAGTATGTCACAGCTGAACTTTGAAGACAATTTGTTAACAAAAGTAGCTTGGTACTATTATAAAGATCAATTAACCCAGCAAGAAATTGCTTCACTTCTTCACATTTCAAGAAATAAAGTCGTTCGGTTGTTAGATAAAGCACGGACGGAAGGTGTCGTCACATTTCACGTAAAAGGTACTGGATTGCACTGTTTAAGCATTGAACGTGACCTTATGAAAAAATTCCATCTAAAAGATGCTTTCGTTATTCCAACGCCAACTGAGGATTATGCATTTTCACTCGGAAAAGCTGCCGCACAATATTTAGAAACTCATCTGCAACAAGGGGATTTACTTGGGATTGGCTGGGGAGAGACGATAAGTAAAATGCTAGAAAACATTCATTTTGATAGCTCTATGAATCTTTCAATCGTTACTCTTACAGGAGGTGTAAATCACTATATTCCAAGAAACCAAAGCTATTTAAACTACATGCAAGGCGATCTTCATATTATTCCTACCCCTTTTCTTACATCTACAAACGAAATGACGCAAATTATTCTATCTGAACCGAGCGTGAAAGATATGCTTCACGTCGCTTCACTCGCTCATACAGCAGTAGTTGGCATTGGAAGCTTATCTCAAGACGCCACAATTGTGAAAGAAGAAAAACTAACGCTACGTGAAATGACTTATATACGTAGTCAAAACGGGGCCGGAGATATTTTAGGGCAATTTTATAATACTAACGGAAAACAATTAGAACTTCCTCATCATAATCGTCTTATCGGCACACCACTCTCTGTTCTTCAAAATATGAAACATGTCGTTGGTGTAGCTGGCGGTACGGAAAAGATAGATGCAATTTACGGCGCCTTAAAAGGAAAGTTCGTTCATACATTAATTACGGATGAAGAAACTGCCCTCTCCTTATTAAGAAAGGAAGGTGACTCTTAATGTCTACTCTATTAGCTTACGACGCTGGTACAGGGAGCATTCGAGCAGTTCTTTTTGATTTAAACGGTAATCAACTTGCCGTTAGTCAAAAAGAGTGGGTTCATAAATCAGATAGTCGCTACCCTGGTTCTATGAATTTTGATGTAACGGAAAACTGGCAGCTCGTTCAAAAATGTACGAAAGAGGTTTTTCAAAAAAGTAATACGCCCCCCTCTTCTATTAAAGGTATTAGTGCAACGAGTATGCGTGAAGGCTTTGTTTTATACGATAAAAACGGGCAAGAAATATGGGCTTGTGCAAATGTTGATGGCCGCGCGTCAGCGGAAGTTAGTGAACTAAAACAAATTCGTTCCGAAATTGAAGAAGGTTTATATAGAAAATCAGGTCAAACTTTTTCGTTAGGTGCTTTGCCTCGCTTACTTTGGATTAAAAAACATGAACCAGACGTGTACAGAAACATACATTCTTTCACGATGTTAAACGATTGGATTTTATATAAGTTGTGTGGCACGCTGCAAATTGATTCTTCAAATGGATGTACGTCCGGTATATTTGATTTACAAAATAGAGCTTGGGATAACTGGGTTGCTGAGCAATGCGGTCTTACTCTAGCCTTTTCTCCAAAAGTAAATGAAGCTGGTACAGTTATCGGGAATATCACAAAACGAAGTGCTGAATTAACAGGATTACATGAAGGAACACCGGTCGTTGCTGGCGGCGGAGATGCACAAATGGCATCGCTCGGAACTGGAGTTGTAAAGCCTGAACAAACATTTATATGCGGGGGCAGTTTTTGGCAACAAGAAGTAAATATTACAAAACCAGAAACTGATCCAAATGCGGCGATTCGTGTAAATTGCCACGTCATCCCTAACCTATGGCAATACGAAACAATCGCTTTCTTCCCTGGCCTTGTTATGAGATGGTTTCGAGATGCTTTTTGCCAAGAAGAAAAAAGGCTCGCTGAAAAACTCGGTGTAGATGCTTATGAATTACTAGAAGAACAAGCAAAAGAAGTACCTGTAGGTTCACATGGCATAATCCCCACTTTTTCAAATGTAATGAATTATATTTCTTGGCGACATGCTGCACCATCCTTTTTAAATTTAAGTTTAGATGCTGAAAAATGCGGTAAGAAAGAAATGTTCCGCGCAATTGAAGAGAATGCCGCCTTCGTTACACTCGGCAACTTGAAATTAATAGAAGCTCTCACAGGTAATTTCCCTTCTGAAGTAACCTTTGCTGGCGGCGCTGCTAAAGGTAACCTTTGGCCACAAATACTAGCAGATGTCCTCGGAATCCCTGTTAAAGTACCCGTTGTAAAAGAAGCCGCTGCTTTAGGTACGGCAATTGCCGCTGGAGTTGGCGTAGGCATTTTTGAATCGATGGAAGAAACTGCCGAACAATTTGTACAGTGGGAAAACACATTTAAGCCAAACGCTGAAAATCATGAGCTTTATAAAGGATTCTATGAAACATGGAAAACAGTGTATGCTAGCCAACTTTCTTTAGCTGATAAAGGCCTTACATCACATATGTGGATTGCCCCAGGTGCGCTGTAACACATTACATAAAGGAGTGATTTCTATGCTTAAAGTGAATGAGGATGATTTCACCTATCGCTTCGGTGATAACGGGCCTAAATATTTAATACAAGGTCCAAATATCGATCTTGGCCTAGTCGTTATTCAGCCTGGGCAAGAGTTTCAAAATCACTATCATACAACGTGCGAAGAAGTCTTCTATGCGTTAGAAGGCGAAATAGATTTCTATGTGAATAACGAGAGAGTTCCGATCAAACAAGGTGATGTCTTGCAAGTTCGACCTCATGAATCTCATTATCTTATTAACCATTCCGATAAGCCTTTTAAAGCTGTTTTTATAAAGTCACCACATTTACCAAATAAAGATACTGTACAAACTGAA
This sequence comes from Bacillus sp. JJ783, assembly GCF_036963225.1. Classification (NCBI taxonomy): domain Bacteria; kingdom Bacillati; phylum Bacillota; class Bacilli; order Caryophanales; family Bacillaceae; genus Bacillus; species Bacillus sp. JJ783. The sequence continues at coordinate 17,036 of NZ_JBALMG010000141.1, forward strand.
AATCCAACATTAACGAAGGAGTGATTCCTAATGACTTGGGGATTTAAAAATCGATTAAATACAATTTTACCTGACGGCAGAGCAGTTATGTTAGCGATAGATCACGGCTACTTTTTAGGACCGATTCACGGACTTGAACAACCGTTAGAAACAGTTAAAAACTTGCTTCCATATACAGACTCCCTCTTTTTAACACGAGGTGTACTCAGCTCCTGTATACCTGAAAACTGCAGCACGCCGATGGTTATGCGTGTATCAGGCGGGGCAACTGTAGTCGGCAAAGATTTAGCGAATGAAACAATTGTTACACCTGTGAAAGAAGCAGTAAAACAAAACGCAATTGGCGTCGGCGTCTCTGTCTTTGTCGGATCAGACTATGAAACACAAACTGTTTCAAATCTCGCAAATGTAGTATCTGAAGCTCACGATTACGGCCTGCCAGTACTCGGTATTACCGCCGTTGCGAAAGAATTACAAAAACGTGAAGCTCGCTTCCTAGCACTCGCTTCCCGCGTATGTGTTGAAATGGGAGCTGACATTATTAAAACATATTACTGCGAAGGATTCGAAAAAATTACGAGCACATGCCCTGCTCCAGTCGTAATCGCGGGCGGACCGAAACTAGATTCAATCGAAGACGCATTAAACATTACGTACAATGCGCTGCAAGAAGGCGCAATCGGAGTAGATATGGGCCGAAACATATGGCAGTCCGAACATCCAGCTGCGATGATTCAAGCAATTCATGGCATTGTGAAGAATAGATTGAATGTGAAAGAAGCGCTCCAATTATATGAAGATGTAAAAAATTAAAATAAACAACAGACTTTTACACTTAAATATATACAAAATCAATATTTACTATAAGGAAAAGCCCATATGTTAGATTACTAAGTAACCTAACATATGGGCTTTCTTTTACATTTTTCATTGTTCCGAATTTAGTCAAGCCTCTACAGATCGCGTACGTTCCAAACAATCTCACCGCGATCACCCCACGTACTGTGATGCCGCTTAAATCCTATCTTTTCTAATACCCGGAAGGACGCAACATTCCAAGCGCCTACAGTCGACCAAAGTCTTTGGCGCCCCGTAGCAATCGCAGCCTCTAGCACAGCTGTTGCTGCCTCTGTCGCATAACCCTTGCGATGAGCACTGCGGAACAACTCGTATGCAATCTCCGGCTCTTCAAGCGTGGAACGACCGATAATTAAGCCACAGTATCCGATGAAATCGCCTTCGTCTCGCCTACGAATAGCGAGAAGAGAAATACCATTTTCAGCTGCTTTCTTGCGCATCTCAATAAGATAGCTACGAACAGAGTCAATGGTTGGCATGTCCACACCACGTTCGCCAATTAATTTTCTCAGCCATACTGCATCGGATTCCTCCCACATATTCAGGTCGAGTCGTTCCGTTTTCAGCTGGAATGCCATAGCTTTATATGAAGTTGTCATAGTGAGAACCTCCTATTTATATCACTGTGCTACTCATAATAGTTTCGCACCTCATCACATCAGAAACACTGTTGATTCTCTAAATTTTCTAGCAACAGCACACAAGAAATTAGAGTTCTTTTATGCATAAGCACTTCCCCTAAAAAATAGACCTTTTTATACAACTTTATTTTAAACATACAATATTTGCTTTAAGATGAATACCCTCTAGTTTATTAACAGTTTGTTTTTCACTTATCATACAAATAAAATGATCAAGCCCCTTTCCAAACTGGATAGGGGCTATATTTACATCTTCAAACAACTACTCTTGATGAGCACCATTAAGCTTTGGAACTTTCTTACCATCTTTATAGTCAAGGCAAGACACTTCAATTAACAATCCATTAAACATTGTAAAATAAAAACCATAACTACTACCTCTCATTGAATAAGGTTCCTTGTCTATTTCAATGCCCCCAGCTACTAAACGATTATATGCTTGATCAACTTCACTTGAAGTTTCCACTAAAAAACCAATATGAAAAGCTTCAGGATATGTAACGTCCTTTTTCCCCTTGAACGCTTTTGGATCACTTAACACCAGTATAAATCCATTCTCATCACTCATCACTACAAGCGCCTTTCCCTTTTGCTCCAAAAATTGAAAATCAAAAAATGTTTCAAAGAAATGTCTAGCTTCTGATAAATCATCAACACAAAGATTCAAATGGTTCAGCTTCATTCACTCATCTCCTTATAAACAGGGATTATACAGAAGTATATTGACCCATATTGATAACACTTGAATGTTTAAGGGAAGGTATTCAAGTGTTCATTTTTTAATATTCTAATACTTTCTTCTATCGTCTAGAACGTTTTTTTAATGCAACATTTGGAATACAGTAAATGAAATTATATGAACGATTCGACACGGAATCTCGATTTACCGATAAAGATTGACAATCGTAGTAAGCTACTTATTCTACTTAATTCTTTGTGCAATTGGGTGATCATCTTTTAGTTGCAGCAGGTCCCATAAATTCCCGTATAAATCCTTAAACACTGCAACAATTCCATATGATTGCTCTTTCGGTGCTCTCACAAATTCTATTCCTCTTGAAATCATTTCATTATAATCTCTCCAAAAATCGTCAGTATTTAAGAAAAGAAAAACTCTACCGCCTGATTGGTTACCAATAAAAGGATCTTGTTCAGGTTTAGATGCCCTAGCTAGTAATATTGTGGTACCGACTGAACCTGGAGGGGATACCACTACCCAACGTTTGTTTTCTTCTGGCTGATAAATATCTTCAACTAATGTGAAATTTAGTTTCCTTGTATAAAACTCTATTGCCTCATCATAGTCTTTTACTACTAATGCAATATGAACGATCGATTGAACCATTACTGTCCCTCCTAATCTTACTCACTAATCGAGTTTATATTATAACATTTCTAATTTTAACCTGTCCGTTAATTCTTCTTACATCACATACGAATCATTCTCTTTATTCAATGTTAATAACCATCTATCAGTAAACAGATAGATGGTTATATATTTGAAAAATTATAATTAAACAAATGTATTATTACGACTGTTGATAAGCCGATTTCGATGATTTCACATAATAAACCCCATGTTCAACGTTAATGATATGATCTGGTTTTGGTTTACCGCGGCCCGCTCTATGTCCAGCTAAATGCTCTTCACTTGTTTCCCAGTTTTTCCATGCTTCTTCAGATTCCCAGCGAATCATAACTACAACTTCTTCATCTCCGCGTCTCACTTTTTTCACGAGAACACTTAAGTCGATGAAGCCTTCAAATTTTTCAATAATGCCTTCTCCTGTAAAACGCTCTACAACTATATTAGATGTACCTTCTTTTACTGTAAATGTCTTAGTTTCGATAAACATATATCCCACTCCCTTTTTATAATACGAATACTAGTATTCTTCTATTATAATTGATTATGATAATTATTTTCAATTATAAAGTTTTAAATTTTTAGAATTATGCAGACTTCTCCGCAATCGACTCATCCAAAAATTTAAAATATGGAAGCAATATCCCTATTAAAGAAGTAACACATATAATCGAACCTATGATAAAGTATAATATTCTCACTCCCCACATTTCACTCAGTATTCCCCCAAGAAACACACCTAATGGCATTGCCGATCGTATGAAAAATAATCGCACTGAAAATACTTTTCCTATCATATTATTAGGGACTGTTTGTTGGCATATCGTCGTGTTATGAACATTGAAAAATGCAATACATATACCGGCAATTATTTCGATTACAATCGCAATAATAATACTATTATTTAAACCTAGTGAAATGTAAGTAAGGCCCCCTACGAATAATCCTCCAAGCATTAGTAGGCGACGGCTTCTATACTTCACTTTCCCAACTAACATAGAACCAACTACATAGCCAAGCGGGAAACCTGCCATGAAGTAACCGTACTCAGCATATCCTGCTGAAAGTTCGTCTTTTATATAAGGAAGATTCGTAACCATCGTTACTCCTACTCCGAATTGAACGAAAGTAAGAAATACCCCGAGCCAAACGATAACTGGTTTTGTGAAAAAGTATGTAAACCCGTGAAGAAACTCTTCTAGCCACGTTTTTCGAAGTTCTTGCTTTATCCTCTTTTCTCTAATGAAAAGTAATAATCCTCCACTTATAAATAGACAAATACACACAAAAAATAGTGTAAGCTTCATTCCAATTAAATGAATGACGATACCACCTAATACTGGCGCAAGAAACATCATAAGACGAGTCATCCCATCTATATACGCATTTGCATCTTGAAGCTGTTCTTTACTTACAATGCTCGGTGTAATCGCTTGACTGGCGGGTGTATACAGCGGCGTAATGAGCCCTATTATAATTTGAACAACGTAAATGTGCCATACTTCTACACTGTTAGTAACAAGCATTACTAAAGGCAGTAAGAAAACAGAGGCCCGCATCCATTGCGAAAAAATCATAATCCACTTTCGGCTCCATTTATCAATATATGGCCCGCTTATAAGTTGTAGTATGAGCGACGGGATAAAGTATAGTAACCACATGCTGCTTAATGCTGTTTTTGATCCTGTTAATTCATAAACGAGAATTGAATTACATAGCGTCCCGAAAGCGCCGCCTAATTCTGAAATTGCACTACCTATCCACATAAAAAAGAATGAACGGTTTTTCAATACACTCTTCACTATAGCTCACCAACTTTTCTATTAAATTCCTCCCTTTATGTACATTCTCGTTGTATATTATCTATTCAAAAATGCATCTAATTCTTTCGCTAACGACTGCACTGCTTTCTTTCTCAACACATATTTTCCGTCTTGAATATCAACTAACTTTGCTGAACGTAAAAGTTTCAAATGATGATGTACTGTTGATTTTCCTAGTTGTAATCTTTCCGTTATTTCTTGCAGCGTACGCTCTTGTTCAAATAGTAGTTTTACAATACGCAATCTTGCCTCATCCCCGAGCGCCTTATGTTTATGAACTAAAAAATAACTCGGCTCATATGGATCTTCTGGATGTATACTTTCATTTGCGACCGGATAATGAAACACTTTCGTATCTTCAATATCCGCTTCTATGTTCCACGGTCTGTATGTAATTTGCGGGATAAGAAGTACGTGATGAACACTTGGCTCTGGCATATATGTAACGCCACCTGTTGCCCACTCTACAAACTCTTCAGGTTTCATCTTTTTATTCATTTCATTTTTCGCTTCATAATCTCGCTTTAATATAGAGAGCAGTTGCTCCTCTTCTTTCTTAATAACACCCTCATACCATCCTGTCATAACATTAATTAAATGCCTCTTTAATAACTGGACGTCTACATTACATATAAACTCAATATACGTAGAGAAAAACTGATGTTCATGCGTTAACTCCATTAATTCTTGTACCGCTGAAATTTCTCCGCTAGATGCTAAACGTCTTTTTTCTTGATGTATTTCTCCTAAAAACGGTAAGCACACATATTTAAAATCTACTTCCGATAACGAATTGATATTATGAACAAACTGAGATAAATCCATAAAATCTCCATCATACAGTAACTGTAGCAATGCTTTCCACGTATTATGCTTCTCGACAAATTGCAAATGCTCTATCATTTCATGAGGTAAAGATTTTCTAATTTCTTCCCATTCGCTTTGAGATTTTTCAAGCGTGTCGATTAACCTCTTATGCGTAATTGCCGCAATGCCAAGTGCGCATTCAAAAAGTATCGAATACTTCATTTGAACGTTGTACGTTTCCCTCTTTCTACTCGTTACGTGAAAGACTTCCATTTTATCCCCTCCTTATTTCCTATGTATTGAATTCTATATACACCGAATTATACCTTCTAACTTTTTAGAATTATAAAACTTTCTGAAACTTTATATTGCTACAAGTTTTTAAATTTAAGATGCAGTTAATTTTCTTGTTCAACTATGAGGCAGGTTTCTTGAAGAGAAAGGAGAATTTATTACATTTAAAAAAATGATTTAGAAAGCATAAGTTTATTTCTACAATTACTGCAACGACGCCATATTGTTCTTTTAGAAACTTCCAAACATCAATCAGATGATAAGTAGGTCCGTTTCTACCTACTTTCTCTAACACTTATTGTTGGTCTATCTCATAGTTAAGGAGGCTATACGAATGGGTAAAAAAGAAATATTACAAAATGGAGTCAAGCAGGTTTTTTACGAAGAAGAATGGTACCCACCGATATCAGAAGCGTTAAAGAATCTTGCTGCCCAAGCATGTTGGCACCCAGAAGGAAAGGCCAGTAATACGATTTGGGAAAATGCAAACCATTTACTAATCTTTAAAGAGCGCTTACTTTCCCGCTTACATCAAGATGACACATTTGTTGCTCCACAAAATAATGATGACACGTTTGTCCAAGGTGGACCTAATGATGATGAAGCGTGGCAACAAACAGTGAAGCGAACGCTTCAAGTACATGATGCCTTGCAATCTTCATTAACATCCCTTCAAGAAGCAGAACTGGATCAACCAAGTCCGTCTCTACCAGTTTGGCAACAATATCTGAATATCCTTTTGCACGATGCTTATCATACAGGACAAATTATACAACTTCGTAAACTCCAAGGTTCATGGCCATCGCATCGTTCATATTTATAAACAATGATTAAAGATGATAGACCAGCATATGAGTCTATATTTAGCAGAATAAGTACAAAAAAAGGCAAATGAGATTCTAACTCTCATTTGCCCTCTTGCACGCCGGAGAAACATCCTACAATGAATTATTAACCTTAATTAAAATTCAACAAAGAATGTTCAATGGATAAAGTAAAACTTTAATCAGGCATTTCTGGGCCATTATCTCCCACCTCACTTCCTCGCATTCGCCAAGTTTTGAGGTAGGAGTCTTACCGCCCATTAATACGGGATAAAAAATTCATTCACACTTATTAATTCATCTGTGCATCGTTCAATAGCCCAATGATTTCACTCAACATTTCTTCTGTAAAAGCACCTGCGCTAAAGTTCACTAATGCTCGTAATGGCATATAGTTCAGCATAGCGTCCATCATTTCAGAGGCATCACTATCCCATCTAGCAGAAATAGTCGCATTAAATCCTAGTTATCTATCTTCCCTTTTCAAAAAAGAAGTAGGAATTTCCTTAGGCGAATATATTCAGCGTGCTAAGATAGATGAGTCAAAAAGCTTAATGACCTATACAAAACATTCTATATCAGAAATCTCCACACTATTAAATTTCCATGAACAAAATCATTTTACAAAGGTCTTTAAAAAACATACTGGTATTTCACCTAAACAATTTAAAAATGGAGACAGTTATTAGTTTAGAAAATTTTATCATACTTCCAATAATTGTTGTCCTTCGTTCTACCAATAGATTTATTTTGTTGCTTTACATTATTAATACATATCCTTTATACAGCGAAAAAACATTAATTTTTAGTACATAAATTGAAATAGATTAACCCCAAACATAATTTACATTCTTCATAACTTCTGATCATAATCCAAATTTGGAAGAATAGAGGCTTTTTTATATACAAATAATAAGCCTCAAGGAGTTGTTGACATGCATTTCATATTAAATATGTTAGGGGTTTTTGTTGTAATATTAATCGTTTTTCTATGTTCGCCTAATAAAAAACAAATAAAATGGAGACCAATCGTTATTCTAATAATATTGGAGCTTTTTATTACGTGGTTTATGTTAGGCACCAAATTGGGCAGTATTATCATTAATAAAATTGCCTCATTTTTCAGTTGGCTATTATCATGTGCGAATGAAGGTATTCGATTTGCATTTCCTTCAGCTATGGAAAATCAAACAGTTGATTTCTTCTTTAGCGCCTTACTTCCTATCATTTTTGTTATCACTTTTTTTGATATCCTTTCTTATTTTGGAGTCTTAACTTGGATTATTGATAAAGTAGGTGCAATTATTTCAAAGATTTCTCGTTTACCAAAGTTAGAAAGCTTCTTTTCCATTCAAATGATGTTTTTAGGAAATACGGAAGCACTTGCAGTTGTTCGTGATCAATTATCTGTGTTAAAAGAAAATCGTTTATTGACTTTTGGAATTATGAGTATGAGTAGTGTCAGCGGATCAATTCTTGGTGCTTATCTATCAATGGTTCCAGCAACATATATTTTCAGCGCTATTCCTTTAAACTGTATTAACGCATTAATCTTGGCTAATGTTTTAAATCCTGTAGAAGTTACTAAAGAAGACGATGTTATTTATAAACCTTCAAAAAATGAAAAAAAAGATTTCTTTTCTACTATTTCTAACAGTATGTTAGTCGGAATGAATATGGTTATCGTTATTTTAGCTATGGTAATTGGATATGTAGCTTTAACAGCATGTTTAAATGGTATTTTAAGCTTTTTTGTAACAGGTTTAACAATTCAAAAAATCTTCTCTATTATCTTTAGTCCCTTTGCTTTTTTACTCGGTTTAACAGGCAAAGATGCTATGTATGTAGCTGAATTAATGGGGATAAAAATAACAACGAATGAATTTGTTGCAATGATGGATTTAAAATCAAACCTAAAGTCTTTACAACCGCATACGATTGCGGTTGCAACTACATTTCTAGCTTCTTTTGCAAACTTTAGTACAGTAGGTATGATTTATGGAACTTACAATTCATTATTTGGCGGGGAAAAATCATCCATAATCGGTAAGAATGTTTGGAAGCTTCTTGTTAGCGGAATGGCTGTTTCCTTATTAAGTGCTATGCTTGTGGGGCTTTTTGTGTGGTAAATGAATATTTACTTCGTTTTAATAACAAAAGACACCTAAATTAAATTGGGTGTCTTTTGTTATTATTTCACGTGTTCTTTTATAATTTTCATCCCCGAATCTGTCCATTCCCACGAATCACATATTTTCTGGAAGTTAATGCAGGAAGCCCCATTGGTCCCCTTACGTGTAGTTTTTGCGTACTGATGCCAATTTCTGCGCCGAAGCCGAATTCAGATCCATCTGTAAAACGAGTCGATGCATTATGGTAGAGTGCTGCGGCATCAACAGATGTGAAAAACTTGCTGACATTTTCCTCGTTCTCTGTAATAATCGCTTCGGAATGCATGGATCCATACGTATTTATATGATGAATTGCTTCTTCTACAGTGGAAACCACTTTAACTGCCAGCGTGAGAGATAAAAATTCCGTTTCCCAGTCTTCTTCCGAAGCTAATGCAATAGAAGAATCAATTGTCAATGCTTTATTATCACCACGTAGCTCCACGCCTCTTTCCTTCAAGGAAGAAAACAGCTCGCTACCAAATTGCTGCGCCCAATTCTCATGAAGTATAATCGTTTCAATTGCATTACATACAGATGGACGCTGCGTTTTTGCGTTTATAATAATATCAAATGCCATTTGTTTATCCGCTGTTTCATCAATGAAAATATGACAATTTCCCGCACCTGTTTCAAGTACTGGAACAGATGCTTCTCTCACTACAGTATCTATTAACTGCTTCCCGCCTCTTGGGATAAGAACATCCAAGTACTCATTCAATGTAAACAACTGCTTTGCACTATCGCGCGTTGTATCTTCTATGAGCTGTACACTTTCTGAAGGCAAGCTTGTTTGTTTGAGCGCCCGGTGAATCACGCTAACGATGGCTTTGTTAGAATGAATAGCAGAAGAACTACCACGTAGTATTACTGCGTTTCCTGTTTTTAAGCAAATTGTAGCAGCATCCACTGTTACATTCGGCCTTGCCTCGTAAATCATCCCGACAACACCAAGTGGTACGCGCATCTCCTGAATAGATAATCCATTTGGTCGTTCCCATGCACTTACACATTCTCCAACAGGATCACGTAAATCAATTAGTTGCTTAATACCTTCAGTCATATCAATGATACGCTGTTCATTCAGCATAAGACGATCAAGAAGAGAGTCAGAAAATCCTTTTGCCTTACCTTCTTCGATATCCTGTTTGTTTTCCTCTAAAATATAAGCTGTTTCTACTATCAGCTGATCAGCAATCGCAGCAAGTGCTTCGTTTTTTTGATTTGTAGATTTAAGCACAAGTTCTCTAGCGATTTTTTTCGCTTTTTGTCCCTTTGCTAACACTTCATTCATTTTCATTTCCTCCTTTTATAAAGTTAATACGTAAAAATTCGAAACCCGTTTATCTCCACCAACTAAGTGTTTCCCGCCTATGGAATTAAAGAATTTGAGCAGTGGACTCTGCCCTCTCTATTCTTAAAATGAAACCCAATTATCCCTATGGATAACTTCATAACTATGCCTTTCCCCTCTTGCTTGAATATCCTGGCTCTGCATACCTTTTAGATTTTTTAGTTCCTGTGCACTATATGTGCATTGGCCTTTCCCTATTACGCGTCCTTGTTGCGTGATTACCTCCACAACTTCCCCGACTTTGAAAAATCCTGACACATTAGTAACACCAGCAGGAAGAAGACTCTTTCCATGTTGAATGATGGCAGTGGCTGCCCCGGCATCTACTTCAATTTGTCCGCTAACAAGCGAATGTAGTGCGATCCATTGCTTGTTCATCTTAATCACTTTTTGAGGAGCATTCCCTATATATGTTCCATCACCTTTGCCCTTCATAACATCTAAAAACTTCTCCTGTCCACATCCCGTTCCGATAAATACACTCACTCCAAGAGATAGTGCCGTCTTTGCAGCATCGATTTTTGATTTCATACCGCCAGTCCCAAGTTTTGAGCCAGCATCTCCTGCAAGAGAAGCAATTTCTTCCGTTACCTCAGGAAGGAAATGATATTTTTTCGCATCCGCATTTTTCTGAGGATTTTGGTCATATAAACCGTTCACATCTGTAAAAATCATGAGCATATCTGCCGAAACAAGTCCGCTTACTAAAGCTGACAGCATATCATTATCTCCGAACGTCAACTCTTCTAAAGAAATGGAATCATTTTCATTGATTATAGGAAGAGCAGAACGGTTTAGTAGCTCTCCTAAAGTAGCGTAAGCGTTACTGTATTGTTCTTTTCTAGAAAAATCACTTCTCGTTAGTAAAAGTTGTGCAGTAACGATACCATATTTACGGAATTCCTCCGTGTATGCCTGCATTAATAAACTTTGTCCGACAGCGGCAGCAGCCTGTTTCCCTTTAATTGTCACAGGTCTGCTAGGATACCCTAGAGCAGAAAAACCTGCAGCGACCGCCCCAGATGTAATCAACAAAACTTCATGTCCTTCCTCTTTCAATCGTGCCAATGCAGCAACGTGATCTGAAAGCTGTTCTTTACAGATGCCTCCATGACTCGCTGCCAAGGAACTACTCCCAATCTTTACAACAATTCTTTGCTTTCTCACTTTTTTATCCCCCAAGTCTAAAATCAAAGTTTTTCATAAATTACACTTCTATCCATACAGTGTGCATCGATTTCTATCCTCATCAATGCTGCATCTATAGTATTAAAGGGCAAAATAAAAATGACCGCTTCGCCCTTAATAAAATAAAAAGGACGAAACGGTCATTGTTCCGCGGTACCACCTTAATTGATATACATAGATATCCACTTGGCGCCTATAACGCAGGCGTACGCCTAAACTTTCATTTAAGACTCAGGGATAGGTTCGATACATTCTATACGAGGAATCTTTCAGCCGGTGAATTCCACTCTCTTTCGCAAGAAGACATATGTACTATTTCCCTTCAACGATTTTCAATTTAATTTTTTATATTATGCTATATAGTTCCTTTTTGTGTCAAGAGGTATTTTGCAAAATGAATATGATGACAAGTTTCTTGTATGAGATTACGGACATACTGGATGATAGTGAAAATTGATATAACTATACTCATATTCATAAACATAAAATCTTTTAAAAAATCTCTCCTGTCATTCATGCGATTAATAACATATAT
>NZ_JBALMG010000141.1:28968-30293 GCF_036963225.1 Bacillus sp. JJ783
GGCAGTTGATCTCCCACCTGAATTTTGAGGTGGTAGTTTTACTGCCCACAAATAGCGGGATAACATAAAATCTTTAAATATAATGCGTGTACTTACATAATGTCGAATATAATTTATTTTTATATTTTGTATTGCAAAAAAGCACACACTCTCTTAAAATGTTTCTTTATATTGCATGGAGATATAACCATTATTTCAGAATAACAATATCAGACCGATATAATTTATGATAAAAGGAGCCAGATTGAGTTATTATGGACAAACAAATTGGATTCATCGGATGCGGAAATATGGGGATGGCTATAATTGGCGGAATGCTAAACAAAAATATAGTGTCTTCAAATAAAATCATTTGTTCAGATTTAAACACTACGAATTTAAAAAATGCCAGTGAAAAATACGGGCTAACTACAACTACTGACAACAATGAAGTAGCTAAAAATGCTGATATTTTAATTTTATCAATTAAACCAGACCTATACGCATCAATAATTAACGAAATAAAAGAAGTGATAAAAAACGATGTTATCGTCGTAACGATCGCTGCAGGAAAAAGCATCAAAAGTACTGAGGATGCTTTTCATAAAAAGTTAAAGGTTGTAAGAGTAATGCCTAATACACCTGCTCTTGTTGGAGAAGGAATGTCTGCGTTATGTCCTAATGAAATGGTGACAGAAAGAGATCTAGAAGATGTACTAAACATTTTCAATAGTTTTGGTCAAACAGAGATAGTAAGTGAAAAATTAATGGATGTTGTAACTTCTGTAAGTGGTTCTTCGCCAGCATATGTATATATGATTATAGAAGCGATGGCAGATGCAGCTGTATTAGATGGTATGCCACGAAATCAAGCATATAAATTCGCAGCTCAAGCTGTGTTAGGCTCTGCAAAAATGGTACTAGAAACAGGAATGCATCCAGGTGCATTGAAAGATATGGTTTGTTCCCCAGGCGGAACAACAATAGAAGCTGTAGCAACATTAGAGGAAAAAGGCTTACGAACAGCAATCATTTCAGCTATGCAGCGTTGTACACAAAAGTCTGTTGAACTATCTAGGCAAACTAAAGAGTAAAAACTATAAAAGAGATCACTTTAGCTGAATACACATATCTTTAAACAGTTTTAGACTATATGCACATTTCATTTACATACTCCTCCTTTTTCACCAGTAACTGAACGGACAAATTCAAGGATAATTGAGTTTGTCCGTTTTGCATTTTGTTATTTTAAAATAATTCACCTGTTCTTATTATCATTTATTTCATAGCTTGACACTCCCACCCCTAAAGGGGCTAGCTGACTAATGTCAGTGGGATTCTTGCTA
>NZ_JBALMG010000142.1:0-15558 GCF_036963225.1 Bacillus sp. JJ783
TGGAACCAGTAGCGCCCGTGTTACCTCTAGGTCCAGTAGGTCCAGTAGGTCCTCGACCGAACGAAGCTGAATTAACTAGGGTAGTTTGTAATTCGGCTATTAGTTTAAGGAGTTCTTGGAGTGTACACGGGTCAATTCGGAATAGCTTTGTAATGTATAGTATATAATTAATTAGGTTTTGAAGTTCAATAAATACAGCACTTGCTACGAAGGTTGGATTTTTTAATATAGTTATTAAGTTTTTAATGATGGCTAATCCTTGTGCTTTCAGAGCGGAAGTGGTGTCTAGTGAACAGATGAATTTGCTTAGTAGGTGCAATGTATCTATTAGATCCTCTATGTTTTTGGGAGATGGATTGGCGAAAAGTTTAGGGATTATTTTTATTAAATCGTTAATGATTGCGCGGAATGTTCTAATTTGCGCTTTAGTAATTGGGATTGTTGGGGTAGTTGGAATGCGTCCAGCGCTAGTTGGAAAGCACGGATTGGAGTATTTATTTTGATCGTCGTTAAAACGAGACATTAAATCTCTCCTTTCTAATAAGAATGTGAACGAAACTCATCATAGTAGATGCAGGGAATGGTTAAATGGTCATCATGAAATTGATTGTTTCGAGAAAAAAATAAAAAAACGCCTTATTATAGGGCGTTTTTTTTATTTTCAGCATATTGATAATACCGTTTTAGTGAAATTTTTGATTTGAAGCCAACTAATTTTATGATCTCTGGCTCTGGGGTTTGTTTTTTTATTAGGCGTAAAATAAACGTGTTCCGGAAATGCTGTCCAGAAATGCCTTTACGTAAATTCGCTCTTGCTACTTCAAGTCGGATCATTTTTTGAATAGCGATTTCTGTTAGTGCTTTTGGTGCGTCGTTTTCATATACCCATCTGTATGTTCCGCGGTTAAAATCGAATGCAACAAACAACGGGTCATTACTATGGTATTTAGGACGAACTGGTTCTGGAATACTTTTATAATATGTGTACAGTTGTTTTTTGTCTTCGGTTGCTAAGGGGATTGTTCTTTCTACTCCTGCGGTTGCTGGAATAGAAAGTGTATTAGTTTCAAAATGAACGTGATGCATAGTTAATGCTGTAAGTTCTTGTAAGGATAGTCCGTAGTCGATTAATAGACTTAAAATGGCAATATTACGATCCATTAATAACGGACGAACAGGACGTTGTTTTTCTGAAAGTCCTTCTAATGAAGTGACTATATGCTTTAATCTTTTTTCTTCATCGGATGAAATGAAATCTTCATTACGCAATGCGCGGTTTGGTTGAATAGTAATTTCCATATTCTTTAATGGATTTGGAATGTTAAGAAAATGATGCATTCTATTTAATACAATAAATACACGATGCATTGTTTTCTCAGAGTAGTGTCGATTCTTTTTTAAGTCTGAAAAGTAATCTTCATAGTCTTTTGTACAAAGTGTTGCCCATATATTACTGGAAGGGAGCTTTTTGTTTTTTTCTAACCAATGTCCAAAATCTTCAATGTCATAAACATAACGTTTAATGGTTGAAGACTTTCGGCCTTTATTCAATAAAAAAATAGAAAAGGCTTGTATTGTATCATGGAATTCCGTTGTTTCCATAGTCCCACCACCTTGATTATTTCTTATATTATAGCAAACTTTTCTGAAAATAGGCATTTGCAAGAGGGACTGGAATAATAATATTTGGTGAGTGGATAAAATGAGGTGATTGTATGGAACAATCGATGCGTAAGAAAAATAACAATCAAATTAATATTGTATTAAACCATCGAAAGAAAATTTCGTTACCGGCATCAGAAAATAAAACGGTAATTTCAAGTGAAACCACTACTAAACATGAGATGTTGCAGAGAATTGAAGAAGAGATGGGAAAACTTGTTGGGATGGATGATATAAAAAAGATAATAAAAGAAATTTATGCTTGGATTTATGTAAATAAAAAAAGGCAAGAGGTGGGATTGAAGTCTGAGAAGCAAGTGCTTCACATGTTATTTAGGGGAAATCCGGGTACTGGGAAGACAACCGTTGCTAGAATGATAGGGAAATTGTTGTTTGAGATGAATATTTTATCGAAGGGGCATTTAGTTGAAGCTGAACGTGCTGATCTTGTAGGTGAGTATATCGGACATACAGCACAAAAGACAAGGGATTTAATAAAGAAGGCTATGGGAGGGATTTTATTTATTGATGAGGCGTATTCATTAGCGCGGGGTGGAGAGAAGGATTTTGGGAAGGAAGCTATTGATACACTTGTGAAGCATATGGAAGATAAGCAGCACGGTTTTGTATTAATTTTAGCTGGATATTCAAGAGAGATGAATCATTTTCTTTCATTAAACCCAGGATTACAATCTCGTTTTCCGTTTATTATTGAATTTGCGGATTACTCGGTAAATCAGTTGTTGGAAATTGGAAAGAGAATGTATGAAGAACGTGAATATCAGTTGTCGAAAGAAGCAGAGTGGAAATTTAGAGACCATTTACACGCGGTAAAGTATTCGTCACAAATTACATCGTTTAGTAATGGGCGCTACGTACGGAATATTGTTGAAAAATCAATTCGCACACAAGCTATGCGATTGTTACAAGAGGATACGTATGATAAATATGATTTAATTGGGATATCAAGTATGGATTTGATGCTTGAAGAGGAGACGCACAGTACGTAAACTGTGCGTCTGTTTTTTGATGTATAAGTACGTTACTCTTTTTTCGCTTTTTCTTGGTAAGATTTATGGAAGCGTTCCATTTTAGCGCTTTTTTCGTGTGCTGAATTAGGATCGTGTGTAATTTGGTCTACTGAGCTTTTTTGAGCACCTTTATTAACATGGTTTGTCATTTGTATTCACCTCGCTTTAAAAGTTAGTATGAACATTATGTAAAGAAAAACTCGTTAGAAAAGAAAAACCTCTTTACGATATGTAAAGAGGTTAGAGCGCTATTTATGCATTGAACGTTCCTTTGTATCAATACGTCTATGCGGTAAATGCCATTTGTAATGAATAGAAATCATGCGGAAGCAAACAATTAAAATGAATAAGGTGTATAGAGCCCAATCGCTAACGATAATTTTAGCGCCAATTAAGAACCCTGCTAAAATCGTCCAAAACGCATATACGTCAGCTCGAAGGACAAGAGGTTTTCTGCGAGCTAAAAGGTCGCGAATAATACCGCCGCCGATGCCTGTTAAAACAGCAGCTACGATTGTAGCGCTGATTGGTAAATCTAGTTTTTGAGCATATAGTGCTCCTTGTACAGCGAATGCTGATAAACCGATGGCGTCCGTGATGTTTTCCCACTTTTTCCAATGTCTAATTAATTTATTTGGAAAAAGAAAAATAATCGTCATTGATAATAGTGCGATTTGGAATAACATGTCTTGTTGCCAAAATGCGATGATTGGATAACCGATTAATAAATTACGAAGGGCACCTCCCCCAAATGCGGTTGCCATTCCTAAAATATATACCCCGAAAATATCATAATCTTCTTCCATTGCAACAATGGCTCCGCTTAGTGCGAAGGCGATTGTGCCTATGATGCTAAAAATCTCCCATGCCATGAATTTTCTCCCCCGCTAACTAGATGAAATATGCTTCCTCTGCTATTATATTAGAAGGTTTAAATTTCGAAAAGGATGAGTGAACATATTTGATGGAAGAAAAAGAAAAAGTCATATTAGTTGGCTGTCAATTGTCGCAAGATGATGATGAAAAATTTATGCATTCCATGAAAGAACTGGCATCGCTAGCAAAGACTGCGCGAGCGGAAGTGTTAGTATCAACGACGCAAAAGCGTCCGAAGTTTCATCCTGCAACTTATATAGGAAAAGGTAAACTAGAAGAGCTTGCTGCGATGACGGAAGAGTTAGAGCCGGCTGTTATTATTTTTAATAATGAGTTAACACCAAGTCAAATTCGGAATTTATCTTCAGTATTAGATGCGAGAGTGATTGACCGAACGCAGTTAATACTAGATATTTTTGCGCAACGTGCGAAATCGAGAGAGGGTAAGCTTCAAGTAGAGTTAGCTCAGTTGCAATATACAATGCCGCGCCTTATGGGGCAAGGTTTGTCTTTATCACGTCTTGGTGGTGGAATTGGTACGAGAGGGCCGGGAGAGACGAAGCTCGAAACGGACCGTCGTCATATTCGATCACGTATTGATGAAATAAAGAAGCAACTTGCGGTTGTTGTAGAACATCGGAAAAGATATCGTGAGAGAAGGAAAGATAATAAAGTATTTCAAATTTCGTTAATTGGGTATACAAATGCAGGGAAATCTACGTTGTTTAATAGATTAACGGAAGCTGATACGTTTGAAGAAAACTTATTGTTTGCAACGCTAGATCCGACGACAAGGAAAATGCCGTTACCTTCTGGTTATACAGTACTTTTGACTGATACGGTTGGTTTTATACAAGATTTACCTACGTCACTAATCGCTGCTTTTCGATCTACGTTAGAAGAAGCTGGGGAAGCGGATGTTATTTTACATGTTGTTGATTCAGCAGATCCTAATTATGTAGGGCATGAGCAGACAGTAAAACAATTATTGTCAGACCTTGAAATTAATCGTATTCCTATTATTACGTTATATAATAAAAAAGATGAATTGCATCAAAACTTCATTCCATTTCCGAAAAGTGATTTCTTAATGACTAGTGCTTTTGAAGAAAGTGATTTACTGCGTATAAAAGAAGCGATAGAAATGAAGATGAAGGAAGAAATGGATGATTATCAAGTGGAAATTCCTCCGAGTGAAGGTAGGTTGTTAACGCTTTTAAAGACGGAAACGTTATTAACTAAAATGGAGTTTCTAGAAGATAAATTTGTATATGATTGTACAGGATATATATTTGCTCATTCATCGCTTAATGGGCAATTAAAGAGATTTTTAGTGGAAGAAGGAGAAAATAATAATGTTTGATCGTTTGAAAAATGGAGAAAAAATTGCTCCAATCGTAAAAGAAGTAGAAAGTCAAATTATAGAAGTGCATAAACGTGTGGATGAAGTAATTGAGAGTAATCAATTTCGTGTGCTAGAAAGTTTTCGTAAACATAAAATTAGTGATTCGCATTTTATTCCGACGACAGGTTATGGGTATGATGATATTGGTCGTGACACGTTAGAGAAAGTGTATGCGGATGTATTTGGAGCGGAAGCGGGTCTTGTTCGTCCTCAAATTATTTCGGGTACTCATGCAATTTCAACAGCTTTATTTGGTATTTTACGTCCGGGAGATGAGTTACTATACATAACGGGGAAACCGTATGATACGTTAGAAGAAATCGTTGGTGTGCGCGGAAAAGGTGTAGGCTCATTTAAAGAATATAATATTGGTTATAACGCAGTTCCGTTAACTGAAGAGGGATTTGTGGACTTTGAAGCTGTTGCAGCTGCGATCCGTAGTAACACGAAGATGATTGGTATTCAACGTTCAAAAGGATATGCTACTCGTCCGTCGTTTACAGTTTCACAAATTAAAGAGATGATTGCGTTTGTTAAAGAGATTAAACCTGATGTTATTGTATTTGTAGATAACTGCTATGGCGAATTTATTGAAGAAAACGAGCCATGTCATGTTGGTGCGGACTTAATGGCAGGTTCTCTTATTAAGAATCCTGGCGGGGGAATTGTTAAAACGGGTGGTTACATAGTCGGTAAAGAACAGTATGTTGAAGCGTGTGCATATCGTCTAACATCTCCAGGGATTGGTGCGGAAGCAGGGGCATCTTTATACAGTCTGCAAGAAATGTATCAAGGTTTCTTCTTAGCGCCGCATGTTGCGGGTCAAGCGCTGAAAGGTGCTATTTTTACGGCGGCATTTTTAGAGAAATTAGGGATGAATACATCACCGGCATGGAATGCACCAAGAACGGATTTAATTCAATCTGTTCAATTTGACGATAAAGATCGTATGATTGCATTCTGTCAAGCGATTCAATATGCATCTCCAATTAATTCTCATTTCACTCCGTATGCAAACTATATGCCGGGATATGAAGATGATGTAATTATGGCTGCTGGGACATTTATTCAAGGCGCAAGTATCGAATTATCTGCGGATGGTCCGATTCGTCCTCCATATGTTGCGTACGTACAAGGTGGATTGACGTATTCTCATGTGAAAATTGCGATTTGTTCTGCAATTGATGCGTTAATTGAAAAAAATCTATTAACAATTTCTTAAAGGGAAGCTGTCGATTTCGACAGCTTTTTTTCGTGTGAAAGTAATGATTTCTGCCATTAGAAAAAAGAATGAAAAAATTTATAAAAAAACCATGTAAGAAAAGCTAACATCTATTGACACTAAACATAACGTGGTATAAAATGAGAAGCAGTTAAGGCGAAGGAGGAACTGAAACAATGAAAGAAGATAGACGTTCTGCCCCGCTGTTTCCTATTGGTATAGTAATGGATTTAACACAATTATCTGCACGTCAAATTCGCTACTATGAAGAGCATAATCTTATTTTTCCAACCCGTACAAAAGGGAATCGTAGATTATTTTCATTTAACGATGTAGATAAATTGTTGGAAATTAAAGATTTGTTAGATCAAGGCTTAAATATGGCCGGAATTAAACAAGTATTGCAAATGAAAGAAAATCAAACAGAAGCAGTGAAAGTAAAAGAAGAAACGAAAGAAATTTCGAAAACTGAGCTTCGCAAAATACTTCGAGATGAACTACAGCATACAGGTAGATTTAATCGAACTTCATTGCGACAAGGTGATATTTCAAGATTTTTTCACTAAAGATAACTGATTCTGAAGGTGTTTAGAGGGACTAAGGAGGAATTTATAATGGCTAGGTACACAAGAGAAGATATTTTCCGTTTGGCGAAAGAAGAGAATGTAAAGTATATCCGTTTACAATTTACGGACCTTTTAGGAGTAATTAAAAACGTAGAAATTCCAGTGAGCCAATTAACAAAAGCTCTTGATAACAAAATGATGTTTGATGGATCTTCTATCGAAGGTTTCGTACGTATTGAAGAATCTGATATGTATTTATATCCAGATTTAGATACTTGGGTAATTTTCCCTTGGACAGCTGAAAAAGGTAAAGTAGCTCGTTTGATCTGTGATATTTACACTGCAGCTGGTGATCCATTTGATGGCGACCCACGTAACAACTTAAAGCGTGTGTTAAAAGAAATGGAAGCATTAGGATTCTCAGATTTCAATCTTGGACCAGAGCCAGAATTCTTCCTATTTAAAGTTGATGAAAAAGGAAATCCAACATTAGAATTAAACGATAACGGTGGATACTTCGACCTTGCGCCGATGGATCTAGGGGAAAACTGTCGTCGTGATATCGTTCTTGAGCTTGAAGAAATGGGCTTTGAAATTGAAGCGTCTCACCATGAGGTTGCACCAGGTCAACACGAAATTGACTTTAAATATGCAAATGCAATTCGCTCATGTGATGACATTCAAACATTCAAACTTGTTGTAAAAACAATTGCTCGTAAACATGGCTTACATGCAACATTTATGCCGAAACCATTATACGGTGTGAACGGTTCAGGTATGCACTGTAACTTATCATTATTTAAAAATGGTGAGAACGTATTCTTCGATCAAAACGGAGACTTACAATTAAGTGATGATGCTCGTCACTTCATCGCGGGTATTTTAAAACATGCACCAGCATTTACAGCGGTAGCAAACCCAACTGTAAACTCTTACAAACGTTTAGTACCTGGATACGAAGCTCCTTGTTA
Organism: Bacillus sp. JJ783; assembly: GCF_036963225.1. Taxonomy (NCBI): domain Bacteria; kingdom Bacillati; phylum Bacillota; class Bacilli; order Caryophanales; family Bacillaceae; genus Bacillus; species Bacillus sp. JJ783. The sequence goes on from NZ_JBALMG010000142.1 coordinate 7,734, forward strand.
CGTAGCATGGTCTGCACAAAACCGTAGCCCATTAGTACGTATCCCTGCATCTCGTGGAATTAGTACACGCGTAGAAGTACGTAGTGTTGACCCAGCTGCAAACCCATATTTAGTAATGGCTACATTATTAGCAGCAGGTCTTGACGGAATTAAAAACAAATTAACTCCACCAGCTGCAGTAGACCGTAACATTTATGTAATGACAAAAGAAGAGCGCGAAGAAGCGGGTATTGTTGACTTACCAGCAACATTAGCGCAAGCATTAGTTACATTACAATCTAATGAAGTAGTATGCGGTGCGCTAGGAGATCATTTACTTGAGCACTTTATCGAAGCGAAAGAGATTGAGTGGGATATCTTTAGAACGCAAGTTCACCAATGGGAACGCGATCAATATATGTCTCTATACTAAGAGAGAATAACGCCCTAATACTACGGTATTAGGGCGTTTTCGTCATTTATCTACAGTGAAAAAACACGAATGTTGTCGTAATATTTTTAGTGTCATCAGGAAGTAATTTAGTGAAAATAATTTGTGTTGACGCGTTCTGTATAAAGAACTAAAATGGCATTAACTAGAAATGTTTGTATATTTAAAAGAATGAAGATATTATTTTTTCTTAAGTTTTAGATGCCAATTTCAATTTGAAGCTCATTGGTTTTAAATGAGGAGGAAAGTTATGGATAAGGAAATAAATTTGAAAAATCTATTTACTATTATACGGAAGAAAATTTGGATAATTCTATTATTTACAACTTTTACAACATTAGGAGGAGCGATTTATAGTATGTATGTAAAAACGCCATTATATGCCTCCTCGGCAAGACTTATTGTCCAAGCTAACGCTGAAACTATGAATACACTGAAAGCAATGGTAAATGAGCCTGTAATATTAGAAAAAGTAGCTGCTGAATTGAATATTAACAGATCTGCAGGTGCATTAAGTGGGCAAATAAGTGCAGAAAGTGTACAAGGCTCCCAGATTATGAAGATAAATGTAGTGGATATGGATCCTGTGCTTGCGCATAAAATTGCAAATACTACAGCGGCTGTTTATAAGAAAGAAGTAGCTACTATATTGAATTTTAATAATGTGAGTATATTACCAGAAGATCCGGTTCAAAAACATTCAATGCCTATCAATGTAAATCATTCTAAGACGATTGCAATTGCATTCCTTATAGGTATGGTGCTAAGTATCGGTTTTATTTTTTTATTGGACTCTCTCGATGAGACAATCAAAACGGAAAGACGCATTGAGCAATTATTAGATATCCCGGTTTTAGGTGGAATTTCTAAAATGAGTAAGAAAAATAAGAAAGACAAATATAGTGAAAAGAATACGTTGTCATTGAAGGAGGAAACGGAGTGGGTTACAAAAATAGACGAAAAACAAATAAAGTTAAAGGAGAAAGTATAATTGTACATACCGCTCCAAGATCGAAAATTTCAGAGCAGTATCGTTCGATTAGAACAAATATTCAATTATCTTCGTCTATTCATAAAAGCAGAACTATAGTTATTACTTCTCCGAGGTACGGTGAAGGAAAATCAACGATTACAGTTAATTTAGCAGTCTCGATAGCACAAAAAGGTGAAAAAGTATTGGTAATAGATGCAAATTTACGAACACCAACGATTCATGAAATGTTCGGAGTAGAAAATACAATTGGATTAACTGATATATTGAGCGGAAAAACAACTTTAGAGGGTGCTGTGAAAAAAACAGAGATGGAAAGTCTGGATGTATTAACTAGCGGACCGATACCATTCAATCCATCTGAAGTAATTAGTTCAGATGTAATGGATATGTTAATTCAAAAGGCGATGGGACGGTACGACATCATATTATTTGATTCTTCTCCTGTATTAGAAGTAACAGATACAAGTGTATTAGCTGATAAGTGTGAAGGAGTATTATTGGTGATTCGTTATAATCGTACTGTGAACGAAGATGCGCTTGAAACGAAAAGAGCGTTAAGTTTTACGAAAAGTAGGATATTAGGTGCGATTTTGAATGGAAAAGTATGAATAATATAAATGTACTTTAGAAAAATAAATTTAAGATTCGTATATGAAGATGTTCTTTATAAAGAATTTTTTGAAGGGCTACGATGTGGTGATGTCTCCTTACCGCTATCAACGGAGGCACTCGATTATGCTGTGGGGTGTGAAAACAACCTTAGATGCGAGTCATCAAGAGCGTAATGTGAGGGAGGGTTAGATGCCCATTTTTATTAAAGTTTGTAGCTATGTGTTTTTAGTAAAGAGAATATAGCTACAAACTTTATTTTTGAAATAAATTGGGAAGAGTTATGTAAGGAATTGATTAAAGGGGGAAGTAATATGACGTATCGACGGAGGATATCGCTATTGCTTTTAATGGATTCACTGATTGTATTAGGTGCAATTTTTTTTAGTTATTTCTTTGTAAATGCTAGCTTCAGTGTTATCACTTTATCATCAGTTATTAGTTCTATCACTTTATTATTAGGTCATCATTTGTTTGCTTTTGTTTATAAGTTATACAAAAAAGCTTGGGAATACGCAAGTATAGGTGAACTACTCATTATATGCAAAGTTGTTACATTTTCTATTATCACTACAGCGGTTGTGCAACAACTAATCATGCAAAAAATGTATTTTCGATTGTTAGTTGTAACTTGGATGATTCATATTTTATTAATTGGTGGTTCGCGTTTTATGTGGAGAATGTATAGAGATACTTATTATGTGAAAAATGGTGAAAAAAAAAGAACTTTAATTGTTGGTGCTGGTTCAGCTGGGACAATGGTTGCAAGACAGTTGTTAAAGAATAGTGCTGCCGAATTAATACCAGTCGCATTTATGGATGATAATGTAAAAAAACATAACCTTGATATTTGGGGTATTCCAGTAATTGGTGGTATTAATCAAATTGAGTACGTCATTAAAAATCTGAATATTGAAATAATAATTTTAGCAATTCCCTCATTAAACAAAAGAGAGCAAAATGTTATTTTGAAAAGATGTTTAAAAACAGAAGTGAAAACTCAAATTCTTCCGATGTTAGAAGACTTAGTAACGGGTAAAGTTTCGGTGAATGAATTCAGGGATGTTCAAGTAGAAGATTTATTAGGGCGCGATCCTATAGAACTTGATGTGGATGTTATTTCAGATTATATAACTGACAAAGTCATTTTAGTTACTGGTGCAGGAGGTTCGATTGGTTCGGAAATCTGTAGACAAATTGCAAAATTCAGGCCAAAAAAGTTGATTTTACTAGGGCATGGGGAGAACAGTATTTATTCTATAGAAATGGAATTAAATAGAAAATATGGAGATGTGAAAGGCACGTTTATTCCTGAAATCGCAGATATACAAGATGAAAAGAAGATGCAATTAATTATGAGCAAACATCTTCCGAATGTTGTATATCATGCAGCTGCACATAAACATGTACCACTAATGGAGAATAATCCTGAAGAGGCTGTTAAAAATAATTTGATTGGGACTATGAATATAGCAGAGGCAGCGAGAGCGCATGGAGTGGGAACATTTGTCATGATTTCTTCGGATAAAGCAGTGAACCCGACGAGTGTTATGGGAGCAACGAAAAAATTGGCGGAGATGGTTATTCAAAATAAAGATAAAATAAGTCATACAAAGTTTGTTACTGTACGATTTGGGAATGTCTTAGGAAGTAGAGGCAGTGTTATTCCTTTGTTTAAGAAGCAAATACAAAACGGTGGACCAGTTACAGTTACTCATCCAGATATGATTAGGTATTTTATGACAATCCCGGAAGCATCAAGACTTGTAGTGCAAGCTGGTGCTTTAGCTAAAGGTGGAGAGATTTTTGTTTTAGACATGGGAGAACCAGTAAAAATTGTCGACCTTGCCAAAAATCTTATTCGATTATCAGGAAATTCTGTGGATGAAATAGGAATAGAATTTACTGGTATACGCCCAGGGGAGAAACTTTTTGAAGAATTACTAAAAGAAGATGAAATGAATGAAAAGCAAATTCATCCGAGGATTTACGTAGGACAAGAAATGAATGTTCGTATAGAAGAAATAGAAGAGTTTATTTCAAATTATACAGATTTAAACGAAGTAGAATTAAGAAAGAGATTGTTAAACTTAGTGAATAAGCGTAAAACTTTAAAACTATTAATACCGGTATCTGGTTAATAGAAAAAATTTATTATAAGACGGGTGCGTGGGATGGTGTCTAAAAAAGTTCTGTTTTGTGCAACTGTGGATTATCATTTTAAAGCTTTTCATTTACCATATTTGAAATGGTTTGCAGACCAAGGATGGGAAGTACATGTTGCAGCGAATGGGAATATACATCTTCCGTACGTAACTCAAAAATATAATATTCCTATTCAAAGATCACCTCTTAGCATACAAAACCTCCACGCATATAAAAAACTAAAATCAATTATTCATCAAAATAAATATAATATCATTCATTGTCATACGCCCATGGGAGGAGTAATTGCTCGTTTAGCTGCTCGAAAAGCAAGGCAGCAAGGAACGAAAGTCGTATATACAGCACATGGATTTCATTTTTGTAAAGGATCACCGTATATGAATTGGTTACTCTATTATCCGATTGAAAGAATTCTAGCTTCTCATACGGATTGCTTAATAACAATTAACCAAGAAGATTATGATTTAGCAGTTAAACATCGCTTTCCAGTGAAAGATATTAAGCTAGTTCACGGTGTAGGAATAGATGTACAACGGTTTACTTCTGTAACTGAAATTGAGAAACGAGAATTAAAGCTACAATGTGGCTATAAATCACAAGATTTTTTAATGTTTTATGCTGCTGAATTTAATAAGAATAAAAATCAAAGCTTTTTAATCCGTGTATTAGCACAATTGAAAAATGAAATGCCACATGCGAAGCTTTTGCTGGCTGGAGAAGGTCCGTTAATAGAAGAGTGTAAAAAAATAGCTACTCAACTAGGAGTGACTAACATGGTTCATTTTCTCGGTTACAGAAATGATATAGCTTCCTTACTACAGATGTGTAATCTTGCGGTTGCATCCAGTTACAGGGAGGGTTTGCCAGTTAATATTATGGAGGCCATGGCTTGTGGACTTCCGGTTGTAGCTACTGATAACCGGGGACATAGGGAATTGATTATTAATAATAAAAATGGTTGGATTGTAGATCGTGATGATATAAAAGCCATGGCTGACAGGATAAAGGGTATTTCTATAAATCCTAAAGTATTAGCTCAGATGGGGCAGTATGGATGTACTAGTATTAAAAATCAATATTCAGTCAATGAAGTGTTAAAAGAGAAACAAGAAATTTATACAACATTCATGGGTGAAATGGAGGAGTTAAGGTGGGTACTCCATTAAGAGTATTACACGTAGTCGTAAATATGAATAGAGGCGGCGCCGAAACGCTAATTATGAATTTATATCGCAATATAGATCGTTCCAAAGTTCAATTTGATTTTTTAACGTGTAAAGAAGGAGTGTTTGATGAAGAAATAGTAAAGTTAGGCGGGGAAATTCATAGAATTCCATATATCACAAACGTTGGACATAGAGGATATATAAAGGCACTGGATGCTTTCTTTACCTCTCATCAAGAATATAGAATTGTACATTCACACATGGATAAAATGAGCGGATTTGTACTTCGTTCTGCTAAGAAGGCGGGAATACCGGTTAGGATTGCTCACAGTCATAGTACAAGTAGTGAGGGTGGGACTATAGCAAAGGTATATAAATGGTATGCAGGTGCATTTATTATACCGTGTGCAACACATTTTTTAGCATGTTCAATAGCTGCAGCGCAATGGTTGTTTCCTGATAGAGCAAGTATAACTGAAATTTTAAAAAATGGAATTGAATGTGCTAAGTTTGCATTTTCTTCAGAAATTAGAGAACAAGTAAGAAAAGAACTGAAACTTCATGAGGATGCCTTTGTGATTGGACATGTCGGAAGATTTGCATATCCTAAAAATCATACTTTTCTAATAGACATTTTTGCTCAATTAATAGAATCTCGACCGAAATCTATTCTTTTGTTAGTAGGAGATGGACCACTTCGGGTAGAAATGGAGAAGAAAATAGAGAAACTAAATCTAACAAATAGGGTTAAGTTTCTAGGAATACGTAGTGATATTAATCGTTTATTACAGGCGGTTGATGTATTTGTATTTCCATCTATTTATGAAGGATTACCAGTTACTCTTATTGAAGCACAAGGAGCAGGTCTACCGTGTGTTATATCGGACAATATTACGCAAGATGTAGATCTGGGTTTGAATTTAGTTGAACAGTGCTCTTTGTTAGATGTAAGAGAGTGGATAGGGAAATTACAAAGTATAGCGGATAGGAAGATATCGCGGAGCATTGCACAATTTACGTTAGCTGAAAAAGGATACGATATAAAAAATATTACTGGTTTCACTCAAAAATTCTATGTAGCAGTATCGAGGTGAGAAAATTGAAAAAACTAACTATTTTTACCCCTACATATAATAGAGCGTATTGTCTTCAGGGATGTTATGAAAGCTTGAAGGAGCAAACGTGTAAAGATTTTATATGGCTTATTATAGATGATGGATCTGATGATAATACAAAGGAGTTAGTACATTCTTGGATTTCTGAAGATTACATAGACATAGGGTATTATTGGCAACCAAATCAAGGGATGCATGGTGCTCATAATACAGCTTATGAAATGATTGATACAGAACTCAATGTATGTATTGATTCAGATGATTCAATGCCCAGTGATGCCGTAGAGAAAATCATTACTTTTTGGAATGAAAACGGAAATGAACAAGTAAGTGGGATAATCGCTCTTGATTTATATAAAGATGAGAAAGTAATTGGTTCAAAATTACCATTAAATCTTAAGCGTTCTACACTTTTTAATCTCTACAATAAACATGGTGTAACTGGAGATAAGAAATTAGTATATCGTACAGAACTAACAAAGAAGTATCCATATCCGATTTTTAAAAATGAGAAGTATGTAGGTTTAGCATATAAATATTATATGTTGGATCAGAAATATGAGATGTTACTGATGAATGAAGCTCTTTGCTATGTTGAATATATGCCTGATGGTTCATCAATGAATATGCTAAATCAATATCGTAAAAATCCAAGAGGTTTTGCTTTTTATCGTAAGGAACTTATGAAATTACCATTTACTAATCGAGTATTCAAGTATAGGCAAGCTGTACATTATGTATCCAGCAGCTTCATGGCGAGAAATAAAAGATTTATACAAGAGTCGCCATGCAAAGGTCTGACGATTTGTGCATTACCATTTGGGATTATTCTTTATAGTTACATTACAATGAAAACAAGAATGGAAGTAAATATATAGGGATTTACTTAGTAAGTAAATGAGAGGACATAATAATGACTATACTTTGGATGAATCTTTTTATCGTATTCATACTCGCATTTTTTGCAAGGTATTTTGCTATGCCGGTAACTACAGGAATTGTGATGTTAAAGCCGAATCGATTATTGATTTTAATGGCGACTACCTCTCTTGTATTAGTATCTGGTTTTAGAAATAATATTGGTGATACGTATTTTTATATGCATGCTTTTAAAGTTACTGATTTCAATTGGGGGTATATTCAAAGTAGTAAGGATGTTGGGTTTAGTATTTTACAAATGATATTAAAAGTGTATACGGATGATCCTCAAGTTCTAATTTTTATAACAGCGTTAATAACAAATATATTAATAGTAGCAGTTCTATATAAATATTCAAGAATGATTGATTTAAGTTTATATGTGTATATAGCATCGGGTATGTATTTAGTTTCAATGAATGGATTG
>NZ_JBALMG010000143.1:0-4121 GCF_036963225.1 Bacillus sp. JJ783
AAATAAAAAAATCTAGTGGGAATTTGCTTCGAATTACAAATAATAGAATGAGTATACGCTATTTTTTAAAGAATTATAAACTAAATATAGAACAAAAGTTCGATTGATGGTAAAATATTCATACAGATATTTTGTAGTGTTTTTTGGGAATTAGGTACGTGGTTTAACAGATACAAATAGTTATGATAGATTTAAAGAGAATTAGATCTTGCTTAAGAAGTGTGGGTAGTTTCATTATGTTTTTATAAATAGGAAAAATGATTATATGCAGGGGGGATTAAATAAAGAAAAATTAGTAATGATAAGTTGGAAAGTTGTTTAGTAAGAAATCATTATCCTGTTAAAGGTGATGGAGGATTTTGGAGATGACAAAAGAGGAAATCGTTAAGCTATTTATAAATACGATAGTAAAGATAGAGCCAGAGAAGTTAGATGAATACATAGAAAAAGTTAAAAGAAATAGCCATTCTTCTAAATAAATAGGCTATTTCTTCTCGGGTTTCGTATGGTTTTTATTTAACGCCTGAGCGATAGAAAGCATTTGTCCTAATGCTATATCTTTTTCATCTTTTGGTAAAGGTTCTAGCCATTCCATAATTTCTTTAAACTTTTTATATTTGTGTGCATTTAAATCTATTTCTTTACTTTCTCCATATAAGTAGTCAATAGTAACATTAAATCTTTTTGAAACTTTTTCTAATGTTTCTCGTCCAGGAAAAGCTTTCCCATTTTCAAATTTAGAAACAGTTCCTTTTGTTAAGCCAACCTCTTTCCCGAATTGTTCTTGGCTTAGCTTACTATCTATTCTAATTTGTTTTAATCTATCTTTTATTTCCACAGTATATTGTCTCCCCTTTAAACGAGTTTCCAAAATAACTCTTATTTTCATTATAAAGTTTATTAATAGGAAACGTAAAGAGGAAAGGATTGATATAATATGAGGCTATTTAAAGAAGTGTTGGATCCTTCAATTTGTGAAATACGTAATGTTGAAGGGAGGTAGTAACAATCTTTTAATAACATGAAAAAAATTTTAAACGAAAAGTTTCACTGTATGAAACTCTGGGGCGTATGCCCTCATTAGAAAAAATACTTTTGTTGTAATGAGCAGGTTGAATTGCATGTCTCCAATAAATATAGAGTGATTTTTTTAAAAGGTAAGACGGATTTTATATGAAAAAAAATTATATTCTCGGGAGGTTTTTAATTTGGAACAACCACTTTTATTATCAATTATGGATAAAGAAACAGAAAAGAAAATACAAAAAGTAGTTATAAGTATTTTGAAGGAACATCGTGCATTAAAGGTGCGTTTTGGGGATGAGGTTGGGCAACAGCAGGGAGAAATCAATTTGTTTCCTGAAATTTGTAATACTAAACAGATTAACCAAATGAAGTATAGACAGGTTGAAAAAGCTTTAAAGTATAGTTTAGATGAGGACGAGAGAAACATCATTGAGATGAAGTATTTAAACGATCAAAAATTAAGAGATGATTATATTTATAATGAATTGTTAATAAAGAAAGATTCTTATTATGAAAAGAAAAAGAATGCCCTTCGTTTAATAGCTACAGCTTTAGGTGTAATGTGAGCATTATAAATAGGCAGATTTCTCAAATAAAGTTGCAATATTTATAAAGATATTCAAAGGAGAAATTTCCGATGAAGAGAGGGATAATTAGGGGGAATTTATAAATATGGATGAATGATAATCTTAGTATCAGAAGGGGGGAAACAAAATCCCTTCTGGTGACTAAGCGTTCCACCAGAATAGGACGCACTCGGGTTATCGTACAGTGATGCTTTCATAGGTCACCATGCACTTTGTTCGCGTAGATAACCAGCGGGGCCTTGGAGGTAAGAGTACTCCTGTATGGTGTGTGTATTGCTCAACTTTGTAGATATTATCTGAGCTAAACATAGAAATGAATTTTTTATTTTATGTATGTTTAACCTCCTACATCTAAGCAAGTTTGAGAATAGGAAGATAATATTTTTATGGGTTGAATAAATTTATATACTCTCAAACTTAATAAATTTAAAGTAGCGAAATAGCTTTTTATTTATTAGGTAAAAGAGTATTACAAGGAGGTATGATAAAGGAAGAAAATATGTATGTAATTCTCCTGAATCAACAGATTTAGAGAAGTATAGAAAATTGTAAGTAACTATAAATGTGCTGAAAGTAGACTAATAAAAAATAACTTGTTATGGAAAAGGTTATTAAAGATAAAAAACGTCCCTCCTATACAAATAAATCTTAATGATGTAATAAAAAGCGAAGAGAGACATTTGTCTTTCTTTTTTATTTTGAAAAGGAGAAAGGAACGTGGCTCATATTGCTAGTTTAATAAAGATATTTGGAGCGACATTTGGAGCTTTTTGTGGGTATTTTTTTGGAGGGTTTGATGTTGCATTGAAAGTATTGGTAATAATAGCAGTTATTGATTATCTGTCTGGAATGATTGCAGCAGGTTATAGCGGAGAATTGAAAAGCAAAGTTGGCTTTAAGGGCATTGCTAAAAAGGTGATGTTATTTTTATTAATTGGAGTTGCAGCACAGCTAGATTCAGTATTTGGTAGTAATAGTGGAATTCGAGAAGCAACAATCTTTTTCTTTATAGGAAATGAAGCATTATCGGTTTTAGAAAATGCTGGTCGTATAGGGATTAAGCTTCCAACAATATTAACCAGTGCTGTTGAAGTTTTGAATAATGAACAAAAACAAGAACATAAAAAGGAGAAATAAAGTAATGGGACACATTGTAGATATTTCAAAATGGAACGGTAATATAGATTGGAGTGTAGCGGCTCCTCAGCTTGATTTAGTTATTGCTAGGGTGCAAGATGGCTCAAATTATGTAGATCCTATGTATAAAGAATACGTTCAGGCTATGAAAGGTTATAAAGTACCGTATGGAAATTACGCATTTTGCCGCTTTACGTCTATTGCGGATGCTAAGAAAGAAGCGCAAGATTTTTGGGCGCGAGGTGACAAAGGTGCATTATTTTGGGTTGCAGACGTTGAGGTTAAGACAATGGGTGATATGCAAAGTGGGACGCAAGCGTTTATTGATGAATTACGCCGTTTAGGAGCAAATAAAGTTGGTTTATACGTAGGGCATCATACTTATGAAGCGTTTGGTGCAGCGAATATTAAAGCTGATTTTACATGGATTCCACGTTATGGTGGGAATAAACCAGCTTATCCTTGTGACATTTGGCAGTATACTGAGACAGGAAATGTATCTGGTATTGGTAAATGTGATTTGAATTATTTAATTGGTAACAAGTCATTATCTTGGTTTCTTGATGGAAATGGTGATAACAAGGGGCAACAAAGTCGACCAGTAGGTATTGGGATGGCTATCTCAAAATATCCTGTTGGATATGAGGTGAACTTAAATACAAATCCAACTGATTTTATATTTTCAGGTAATTCTATTAAGGATAAAAACCCATATTTAATTTATAAAGCTTGGTGGATCCCAGAATATATGATTAATTTTGGCGGGGATGAACAATGGGCAAAATTAGAGCATTTCGATGTTCAATGGTTTTATGCTTATTCAAAATATCCTTCGGGTTATCAAATTAGACATTACGATGGACCGAATGGAAAGGATACTGGTTTTGTAGATGGTAGCGAGCCGTATCGATTATTCGGGCGTCAAGATGGACATGTTGATATTGGTGGGAATCGTTGGATTCGTGAAGAACATGTAGTAATTAGATAATACAAAAGGCCAACTTATTTAAGTGGCCTTTTATATTTTTTATTAAATATTATTTGAAATTAATAGGATCGTTACTTTATATAAATTAATAGAAGAAAAGGAAAGGTGATATATATGATGGAAAATAGCGTAATGATGGGTGCACTTGCGAATGCGGATACGAAAGAAAATGTAGAAAAGTCATTTTATGCATATAATGAAGCTTCTTTTACATCAAGTAAATCAAATGGTGGAGCGGAGTATACGCCCCAAACGATTCTTGTGAAGGAAAAACGAAACAATGGTTGGTGGAAAATTCAAACTTGGGAAGGAGAGAAATGGATTAATTTAAATGGTGAGAAAAAGTATGTAGAGAAATCATTCTATACGTATAATGAGCCATC
>NZ_JBALMG010000144.1:0-5642 GCF_036963225.1 Bacillus sp. JJ783
ATAAAGGCACTCATTATTTTGTTTGAGTGCCTTTATTATATAAAGTATATATTATTTTTTAAATACACTTGGTTCTTCAACCCTAAAGGAAATTACTTCTCCGCAATCAAGACAAAATGTAGTTAATAGTTTAGAGCGTTTCCCACCTTTGAAGATTGTGCTATGTATATTTTCATAAATATATGCATGGAAACCGTATCCTACTTTCCCTTCTTTAAGATTAGTAGATCCACATTTATCACATTTTGAATTTTGCATATTGTAAACCTCCTTTTCTATAATATTATCATGATTTTAATAAGGGGATCGTTTTTAAATAAATATTGTATTGAAAAATAATTTAAGATACCTCTATTCCGACAAAACATAGCAAAGACTGTGCGAGCTTCGTCGATGGATTTTAAGAGGTATTAACCTTTTAATATGGAATTTGCCTTATAGGAGGTGGCGTAGCGCTATGTCAGAAGCAGAGATAATATATTCCAGCAATGAGGTCTATAGTCGTTTAGGAGTAAGTGGTAGCACACTTAGAAAGTATTCGGATGTTCTTGAACGTGAAGGATATGATGTGAGAAAGAATAGTCGAGGGAGAAGGGAATATACAGAGTTTGATGTTGTACTTATTGAACAGTTAGTAGAGTTGAGTAAGCAAGATGGTATGACTTTAGAAAAAGCTGCGAAAATGATTGCAAAGCAGTTTGGAATCGCTAATAAGAAAGAGGAGTCCCAGGGGACAGATCCAGTTCCTTATCAAATGCAATATCAATTTCAACAACAATATAGCGCTATGATAGCTGAGATTAATAAGGTGCAGCAAGCAAACCTATTAGAAATGGAAAAGAGACTCGGTGATCGTATAGATCAAAAGAACAAATTAATCGAAGAGGATATTAAAGAAAGAAATAAATTAATAAAGGAAGATATGAGAGATCGGAAGGAACGTGAAGAAAGGATAGAAAAGAGGTTAGAGCTAAGAGACGATAATCTTATGAAGATGGTCAGAGAGATTCAAGATGCTAAACGTACTATTGTATCAGCCCAGGAAGAAATAGCGGCAGCGAGGTTAAAAAAGAAATTTTGGTGGATGTTTTGGAAATGAGCACTTTTTGCAATGAATATGATATATACTGAAGTGGACTTATAATTTTAATATTCTGAATTATATTTAGCAACCTATAATTACAGGTCGAACTCTTATATAATTTGCAGAATTATGGTAATATTTAGGTAAAATTAAGTGGTTGAGGAGGACGTAGTGATATGAGCACAAATGTTTTCACGCATGAAGCAGTTATGCAACAACTTAATGATTTTTATCAAATGATGTTGTCGCAGCAAATTATAAAAGCAACTGAAGTAAAAAAAGAAATAGATGAAAAAATTGAACAGATTAAACATGCAGAACAAAAAGAAAATCAAAATCAAAATTTATTATTATATTATTCTTTACTAGATTTAAAATACAGAATGCTAACTGATCGAGTAAGCATTCGAAAAGACAGCTTTGAAGCAATTGATAAGATTGATGAAACGACAGATACACTCATAGCATATTACTATCATTCTTTTAAAGCAGAACATGCTTTAATGTTTAGTAACTATAATGAAGCGAGAAGACAATACGAAGAAGCTGAAAACTTATTAGAACACATTTCTGACGAATTAGAGCATGCAGAGTTTAATCAAAAATATGCGGTGTTAAATCATCATATGTCTAGTATGTTAATATCTATTGAATACGCAAATAAAGCGAAAGAAATCTTTGAAAGGCAAGCTGGATATGAGGTGAAAGTTGCTTCTTGCGAAAACACATTAGGGACAGCTTGTATATTCTTAAAGCAATTTGAAAAAGCGGAAGAACATTTGAATCGTTCCATTGACCTTTTGCAAAAACATAATGAAGAAAAATTGATTTTAGTAGTAAGGCATAATCTAGGATTATTATATGCAACTCAAAACTTATCTACATTAGCGATTCGTCATTTATCAGAAGTGACAGAGAAGAATCCTGTACATTTTAAAGCATTGTTCTTACAAGCACGTGAACACTATAAGCTAAGAGAAACAAATATTGCAAAAGAACTTATTGAAAAAGGATTAGCAGTTTGTATGGAATTAGGAAATGAAGAGTATGTATATCATTTCAATATTTTACGTTCTCTTAATGAAGATGAAGCAATTAAACTCTTAGAAGAAGAAGTGAAAAAAAGTATTTCTTACTTCGAAAAGCAGGGTTTATGGGATTTCGTAGAAGAATATGCAGAAGTATTAGCGGTTCGCTTCCGCAAATTGAATGAGCATGAAAAAGTTAGTGATTATTTCGATGTATGTTACGAAGCGAAACAAAAATTACTAAGCAAAGGGGCGTTAAAATAATGAAGAAGCTTGTGTTAGCGACATTAGGATTAGCTATAGCATTATCATTTAGTAACAATACAGGTGATACACAACATGCTCTAAAAAAGGAAGAAATTATACAATACTCACATGCTGATCATTTTTAATTGCTAATTAACAAAGGGACTCCAATTATGGAGTCCCTTTGTTAATGGGGTAATGCTTTGGTTTGTTTTATTATAACAATATTTGTAAAAAGTGTATAGGGGTTCTAAATTTGTAGGGATAATCATTTAATTTTCTTCATTTTTTATTTGATAAAAAGGTGATTATATTTAGTTAGCAGGGGTCACCATACATCGCCATCAAGCTAAGGTTTTGAAGTGCCCCCTAAATGAAAATTTTCTTTCTCCACAGTTAGTTATTTTGAAAAGTCCCCTCATTTTTTTGCTTTTGGGGTGTTTACTTTTCTTAAGTTGATGGGCATGACATAGAACCCGCATTATGAAAATTTGGGAGCTATTAGGTTTTAGTCACCCAGAAGTTCATAAAGATTACTGCGACAAACTAATGGGCCAACACTTATGTGGGACGAGCGATATTATGAAGGCTATCTATTTCGCTGATAAAGATTTACATGATAAATATCGCTATAAGATTCCAGAATGCTATGCGATGGGTGAAGCATTAGGGGTAGCGTATAAAGTAATTAAATCTTAATAAAATAGTTATTTTGTAAGTGTCAAAAAAAGAGCACCTCGTATAGGTGCCTGAATAAGAATTATTCAATAATCAAGATAATTACTTACCACCATTTTTATTTATATGTTTTAAATAAAAAACAGAAAAAATCCTTATTTGAATAGAGAAAAGAAAAAAGACAACAACCGGAGGGCTTGTTGTCTCAAAAAAAGTGGAATGACACTAAAATATTAGTTTAAGACATAACAGGTTATTTAAAGTATATGAATCGCGTGTAAAAATATACACCTTTCAAACAAAATCGTTATTTCATAGCAAATACAAAAGAGCACACAAATAAGCGTGCTCTTAGATAAGAAAGGTAAGAATCTTATGAGTGGAGAGTCTCCATACAATAACATATGCTTGTCTAGTTTAAATGTGAAAGTTTTTTAATAAATACGCTATTTGATCAATAGGTTATGGAGACGAAAATAGTGCACAATTTTTTTTGTGCACCACTATATATAAACTATGTCTTGTCTTATTAATTATATGTCCACCTCAGAAAATCGTGAACAGATTAAAGTGGGATTTAAAAAGAGAAAACTTAAAAGGTGCTCCTCGACCAAACCTTTATTTGATAAAACAAAGCAGTCAGCTTAATTAGCTAACCACTTGTTGTACAAAAGAAATTAGGCCCTACAAGTACAGATATGTAACTTGAAGTTACAGCTATAGTATAAACGTAATTGGAAATGTTATACGGGGATAAAAAGGAATCTAATAAAAATTTCATTTTGTAGAAAAAAGTAAAAAGAGCACTATCAATTAGTGCCCTTTGTAAAAATAGCGTAAGTAGCCAGCTCACGTTATAAAGAAAGGTAGAATTTAATATATTCAAACCCTGCTTAAATGGTGAAAACAAAAGAGCAGCTAGTAAAAGCTAACTGCTCCATTATCAAAAAAAGGTTCCAGGCTGCAAACACTGTTAAGAAAGCAGCTTACGGATAGTATGTACAGAATTGTGAGGATTATTCGGATGAATAAAAAGAGCACCTTCGAACAGTGCTCTTTCATGAAGGTTATGCGGAAGTAAAATGACGAAATCACCTAGTAGAAAGGGTGGCACAAAATAATATATGAACGTTTATCTAATGGGTGACAGTGAAATAAAAAGAGCAGCTAACAAAAGCTAACTGCTTTGCCCCAGTAAAGACTGGGGAGTGCTTTAATAGGTCTAAGGCTGAAATAAGGGTTTTAGATGTTAATACCTAAGACCTAAATATAGTATGGATTTCACTTCAGAAATTATGCATATAAATTGCATTCCAATAAAAATGGTTAAAAAACAAAGCAGCTAGCTCAATTAGCTAACTACTTGTTGTACAAAAGATATTAGGCCCTACAAGTAATGATATGTAACTTGAAGTTACAGCTATAGTATAAACGGACTTGGAAATGCTATGCGGGAAAGGGAACTTAATAAACACTTCATTTTGCACAACAAAGCAGTTAGATTAATTAGCTAACTGTTTGTTGTACAAAAGAAACTAGAGTTTACAAGTAATCATTTGTAACGGATAGTTACAGTTGTAGTAAAAACGGAATCGGGAGAGTTATGCGGGAATAAAACTTAATAAACACTTTAATTAAGAAGAAGGTGGTGATACAAATGTATATCTGTCCAAAATGTTTCGTTGATCAATATGAGATTTTTGAACATTTCACGTTATGTGAAGAGAGTAGTGATGAATAGTGAGTAATTTTAACAAGTTCAAAGGAAAATACGGTTTATAATGGAGATCCATTAGTATGTATATCATATGGGTGTACTTCCTAAAATGATTCGCTATTATACGTTGTCAGACTGAGTGGCATTTCAAATTATTAACAGGGAGAGGGATAATTGAATAGGATTATAGTAATTACTTAATGCTGGGATAGGTTATAAATGGAGAACCAACTTAAAGAGATATTTGGTGCATTGGTAGCAGCGATAGGCACAATTACTTCCGCTATTGGAAGCACGCCTTTTCATTTTATAAGCGGTAATGTAAGAAAAGATTTGAATGTATATGGAAACGTATTACAAGCCGTTGGTAATGCTTTAGAGGCCGATGGTCAAGGGGAAATATCTCTTGAAAAGATTGGGAATGAAATCCAATCACTTGGTAATGTAACTGTAATATCTGGATTGGTTATTGATTTTAAAGAAGAAACACAAATTAAATTAGTGATTGCTGGGAATTGGACACAGGCTTTAGGCGGACTTACAGCTTTAGCAGATGAATTTAATGATACTTCGGATAACGATGAATCCTTAAACATTATAGGAAACTTATTACAATCTATAGGGAATTCATTACAGGCAATAGGAGGTATTTACGAATTAAAAAGTAACAGAGATGAGGAACAGTACAATAAAGAAGGTAAAGTAAATGGTGTGGGGAAAGATACAGACACTCAAGTAAACAGCGAAACTAATGAAAATGAAGAAGGACAGAGAATAGATGTTGTAGGAAGTTGGATCCAAGCTGTAGGTTCTGTAATTTCATTAATTGGGCAGATACGTGAAGAGAGTGAGGAATTGGAAGGAAACGATTAATAGATTAGTTTAATAG
>NZ_JBALMG010000145.1:0-16029 GCF_036963225.1 Bacillus sp. JJ783
AAAGGGGATAATATCATTTTGAACCAGGCTCTTTTTGTTTTGTGCTTATTGGATATATTGGGTGAAGATGGGAATGGTAATAGTAAAAATGAATCGTAATTGTATCGCATAGAAGTGTGAATGGGGAATGAAAATGTTATATTTCATATTACAGAAAGGTGAACATATATGAATCATCTTGGACAAATAACGATAGAACTTTTTGTTGGTTTTTTTGTTCTATTGGTTGCTACTAAAATATTAGGGAAAACACAAATATCTCAGTTAACGCCCTTTGATTTTATTTCTGCCATTGTTCTTGGAGAATTAGTCGGAAATACTATATATGACCCTGAAGTGAGAGTAGGGTCTATTTTATATGCGGTACTTGTATGGACAGTGTTAATTTACGCAATAGAAGTGATAACGCAAAAATTTAGGGGGACAAGAAGGTTTTTTGAAGGATACCCTTCTATTATCATTCGTAATGGATATATTGACAGAGAGCAATTAAAATCGAATCATTTGGATATTAACCAGTTACAACAAATGCTACGGCAGCAAAAAGATATTTTTTCAATTCGAGAAGTTGAGTATATGATATTGGAACCTAACGGAAACATAAGTGTTCTGAAAAAAAGTAAATATGCATCTCCTACTATAAATGACTTAAGTTTAAAACATAAGCCAGTTTACTTACCTATTTCATTAATTAGTGATGGAAAGGTAGTTAAGGATAATTTGAGGGAAGCGGGTTTTGATGAGGGGTGGCTTTATAAGCAAATTAAGCAAAAAGGGATTACTAAATTTGAGGATGTGTTATATGCGGAATGGAAAACAGATGATGGATTTTTTTGTCAGGGAATGAATCGGTAGAAAATAATCGGTGTATATGTAGTTAATTTAGAAGAGGATTATAAATTCTAGTCTAGTACTCATTTTGGAAGGCATGTGTTTATGCAATGTTCATTTCTAAATTATCTTTTACATATCAAAAAACTGAATCATTGTATACAATAAAACTAGATCAACAATTTGTATGGAGTGATAAAGATGGAAGCTTTTATTAGAAGTGATCAATATAATTTTATAAAGTCACAAGCTTATATTTTAGCAAATGGACATGCGACGGCAAATGATAGAGGAGTAATTCAAGCGTTAAAATCACTTGCAATTGAAAAGATAATACATGTATTTGAGAATTTAACGGTTGAACAGAACGAGTTAATTGATACGGTATTAACAGTTGAAAATAGAGAAGATGCAGAATCGTTTTTACTGAAAATATATCCGTACGTAATACCGTTTCAGGAAGTTACAGCACAAACGTTAAAAAGATTATTTCCTAAGGCGAAAAAATTAAAACTTCCTGATATGGAAGAAATTAATATGAAAGAAACGTCTTATTTAAGCTGGATTGATAAAGGGACAAGCAGGAAATTTATAATTGCAAAAAACAATAATAAGTTCGTTGGTCTACAAGGAACGTTCCAAAGCATAAATAAAAAAAGTATTTGTTCATTATGTCATGGGCATGAAGAAGTAGGGATGTTTTTAGTTGAAATAAAAGGAAAAATCCCAGGAACGTTTGTTAAAAAGGGCAATTATATTTGCAAAGATGGTGTTGCTTGTAACCATAACATGAAATCACTTGATAAATTACAGGATTTTATTGAGAGATTGAAGAAATAAATAGAAGACCTCTAGTACTTAAACTGGAGGTTTTTATTTTTTGAAGAAGTAGTAATAGATTTCCTTTGTAGATGTAGATTAAAAATAAAGTTTGATAAAAATATCTATTTCAATACAGTTGCTTATTTTGAAGGAGGTAAAACATGGATTACATTTCACCGAAAGAAGAGGTGTTAAAGGTGAAACGGTGGCCTAAAGATACGATAGCGGCGGGTCGTGGTCATACCGTTGGTCTTAAATCGGATGGCACGGCGGTAGCAGTGGGGCGAAATAAAGAAGGTGAATGCAATGTAAGCGGCTGGCGTGATATTGTGGCGGTCGCAGCAGGCGACTGGCATACTATCGGCCTTAAATTGGACGGTACGGTGACGGCTGTGGGTAATAATCGGTATGACCAATGCAATGTCAGTGGCTGGAGGGATATTGTGGCGATAGCGGCAGGCTATCTTCACACAGTTGGTCTTAAATCAGACGGTATGGTGACGGCTGTGGGTAATAATAAACATGGTCAACGTGATGTAAGTGATTGGCACGATATTGTGGCGATAGCGGCAGGGAGTAATCATACAATTGGTCTTACATCTGACGGCATAGTGACGGCTGTGGGTAATAATAAACATGGTCAATGTGATGTAAGTGATTGGCGCGATATTGTAGCGATAGCGGCGGGTTGTGCCCATACAGTCGGTCTTAAATCAGATGGCACGGTGGTAGCGGTGGGTGATAACGAATATGGCCAATGCGATGTAGACAGATGGCACGGTATCCGACTGCCTAGTAATTAGTTTTAACAGCAATTGTTTTTTTCATTGTATGGTACCTTTCTCAAAGATAAAAACGCATCGTACTTTTAAAAGAAAGCACGATGCGTTTTTATTATTTTTTTTGCCAATTTTCTTTTATGAAATCTTCACGACCAGATTCTTTTTGCTCGGTAGCATATTTCTCTGGATTCTTTTTATAGAAATGTTGGTGGTATTCCTCTGCTTCATAAAAAGGTGCAGCTGAGCGAATTTCAGTCACAATAGGATTTTTAAACATACCGCTTTCTGCTAGAGTTTGCTTCGATTTTTCTGCAAGCTCTTTTTGTGTTTCATTATGATAAAAAATTGCTGTGCGGTAAGAGGGACCACGATCGAAAAATTGTCCGCCGTCATCAGTTGGATCAATTTGTGGCCAATATAAATCTAGTAATTTTTGATACGGGAAAATAGAAGGATCAAATGTAATTTGAACGACTTCTAAATGTCCCGATGTCCCTGATTTTACTTGTTCGTATGTTGGGTTTTCTATATGACCACCCGCATAACCAGAAATGATTTTTTGAATGCCAGGAAGCTCGTCAAATGGCTTTACCATGCACCAAAAACAACCGCCTGCGAAGGTTGCGAGTTCGTATGTTTTTTCGGACATTGCTGTAATCCTCCTAAATGTATATGTTTTATACAGTATTATATAAATTGTTTTATTGCGCAATAAAAAAGATTTGAAAATATATGTTTTTTATAAACAAGATCCTCCGCTCACATCGATCAATTGTCCAGTAACCCAGCGGCTATCAGGAGAAGCGAGAAATGCAGCAGTATCGGCAATGTCTTCTACTTCACCTAATCGATTGAAGGCTGAAATGTTAGTAGCGTACTGTTTCATCATTGGATCGCTCAAGAGTTCCGCATTCATATCTGTTTGAATGAAGCCTGGAAGTATTGCATTTACAGTAATACCTCGTGTGCCAAGTTGTTTTGCTAGAGTGAAAGTCATTGTGTTAATTGCACCTTTCGTCATACTATATGCAACGAAATCAGGTAAAGAAATGCGAGTTGCGGCTGATGAGATATTAACAATCCGGCTATTGTCACGTAAACGCGTTAGAGCTTGTTGGATGATGAAGAATGGTGCTTTTGCATTTACTGAAACGATTCTATCAAAAAATTGTTCAGTCGTTTCTTCAATAAAAGCACCAGGTCCAATTCCAGCGTTGTTTATTAAAATATCAAATTTCGTTCCACCAGTTCGCTTTTGCAATTCAGTATCTAAAGAATTATATAGGTTTTCTACACCGTGTAAAGATTCAAGATTTGCACCGATAGAAAAAGCTGATCCGCCATTTGATTGAATTTCATGAACAGTTTCTTCAGCATCTTCTTTTCGGTTACCATAATGAACAGCAACTAATGCACCATCGTTTGCTAAACGTTTTGCGATAGCACGTCCAATTCCTCGGCTTGCGCCAGTAACTAATGCTATTTTACCTTTTAACATAGTTCTCTCATCTCCTCATAAATTTTTTATATGTTTTTAAGTTGTTTTTCTTTATGTAGAAAAGCAAACATACTTAAGTAATATATGAGTACGTGTAAGAAGTTCATTCCAATTTTGTTTTGAGAAAAAATAAATAACTTTTTAGTATATGAATTGAGATTGAAAAATAAATTTTCAAAAAATATATTGACAATGAAAAGAAGAAAGTCCTATAATACGTTTAATAAATAAAAGTTAATTGAGAATTTTCAGACTTTAAATCATGTATATGCAAAGAAGAGGAAAGTAGATGATTATGATCGTTTCAGAGAGCTACTCCAAGGCTGTGAGAGTAGTAACAATCGAATCATTGAATATCACCTCGGAGCATCGCTTGCGAAAGGGAAACTGAGTAGAGGGCGGCGGCATCGTCTCCGGTAAAAGGACGGGGGTCTGGTTGGACCTACAAAGCTTATATTTCGTGAGAAGTGTAAGGAAGCTGAGTGGTAACGCGAAACTCTCGCCTCAGCAATCAAAGCTACTATTAAGTAGTAGTTGATTGCTGAGGTGAGAGTTTTTATTTTAAAAAATAGATTAAGTAAGAGAAAAAATGTGTAAGAAGGGATTTGACAAGATGAGAAGTGACATGATTAAAAAAGGTTTTGATAAAGCTCCGCATCGTAGTTTATTAAAAGCAACTGGTTTAAAAGATGAAGATTTTGATAAACCATTCATAGCAATTTGTAATTCTTTTATTGAAATTATTCCAGGTCATAAGCACTTAAATGAGTTTGGGAAACTTGTTAAAGAAGCAGTGCGTGCAGCAGGCATGGTTCCATTTGAATTTAATACAATTGGAGTAGATGATGGGATTGCGATGGGCCATATCGGTATGCGTTATTCGCTTCCGAGTCGTGAAATTATTGCAGATTCAGTAGAAACGGTTGTAAATGCACACTGGTTTGACGGAATGATTTGTATTCCAAACTGTGACAAAATTACACCAGGTATGATGATGGCTGCACTTCGCATAAACATTCCAACTGTTTTTGTTTCAGGTGGACCGATGGCAGCGGGGAAAACATCTAAAGGGGAAGTTGTCGATTTAAGTTCTGTTTTTGAAGGGGTAGGAGCCTACCAATCTGGGAAAATTTCAGAAGAAGAATTAAAGGATATTGAAGATCATGGCTGTCCATCTTGTGGTTCTTGTTCCGGTATGTTTACAGCGAACTCTATGAACTGTTTATGTGAAGTGTTAGGCTTAGCTCTTCCTGGTAACGGGAGTATTTTAGCAATTGATCCAAGACGTGAGGAGTTAATTAAACAAGCAGCAGAAAAATTGAAAATTTTAATTGAAAGAGATATTAAACCACGCGACATTGTAACAGAAGAAGCAATTGATGATGCGTTTGCACTTGATATGGCGATGGGTGGATCAACGAATACAGTATTACACACGTTAGCACTCGCGCAAGAGGCGGGGTTAGATTACGATATGAACCGCATTGATGCAGTTTCAAGGCGTGTACCGCATTTATGTAAAGTAAGTCCAGCTTCTAATTGGCATATGGAAGATATCGATCGAGCAGGCGGGATTAGTGCAATTTTGAAAGAGATGAGCCGAAAAGAAGGGGTACTTCACCTTGATCGTATAACTGCTACTGGGCAAACGTTACGAGAAAATATCGCTCATGCAGAGATTCAAGATAAGGAAGTGATTCATTCTCTCGAAAATCCTCATAGTGAAGAAGGGGGATTACGTATATTAAAAGGAAACCTTGCGAAAGATGGAGCGGTTATTAAAAGCGGAGCAACCGAAGTAAAACGATTTGAAGGACCTTGCGTTATTTTTAATTCACAAGATGAGGCGCTTGCCGGCATTATGCTTGGGAAAGTTAAGAAAGGAGACGTAGTTGTCATTCGCTATGAGGGGCCAAGAGGCGGACCTGGTATGCCGGAAATGTTAGCACCAACATCAGCAATTGCTGGTATGGGATTAGGAGCTGATGTTGCACTTTTAACTGATGGTCGCTTCTCTGGTGCTTCACGTGGTATTTCAGTAGGGCACATTTCACCAGAAGCAGCTGCGGGAGGAACGATTGCACTTCTTGAAAAAGGAGATATTGTATGTATTGATGTTGAAGAACGCTTGTTAGAAGTAAGAGTTAGTGATGAAGAATTAGATAAACGTAAAAAAGAATGGAAACGACCGGAACCAAAAGTGAAAACTGGCTGGCTTGGACGTTATGCGCAGATGGTAACATCGGCGAATACAGGTGCAGTTCTAAAAATCCCAAATTTTGATTGAGCCAATTTAAAAGAGATAAGGATGATACGGAATGGTGCAAAAGGTAAAGGAGAGAGTGAAAATTGAAGATATCTTAATGGCTCATAATTGCATGAAAGATATCGTTATTAAAACACCGTTACAACGAGATTCAGTTTTATCTGAGAAATATGAATGTGATGTATACGTTAAGCGAGAAGATTTACAAGTTATTCGTTCTTTCAAAATTCGTGGTGCGTATAATTTAATTCAAAGTTTACCGAAAGAAAAGTTACAAAATGGTGTTGTTTGTGCAAGTGCTGGTAATCATGCACAAGGAGTGGCTTATACATGTAATTTATTGAAGATTCCGTCAAAGGTTTTCATGCCGACAACGACACCTAAGCAAAAAGTATCACAAGTTGAATTTTTCGGTGGTGATTTCGCAGAAATTGTATTAGTTGGTGATACATTTGATAGTGCTTTCCAAGAGGCGCAGCGCTATTGTGTGGAAAATAGGATGACATTTGTACATCCGTTCGATGATCCGTATGTCATTGCTGGTCAAGGAACAGTCGCTGTTGAAATTATGCATGATATGGAGAAACCAGTTGATTATATATTTACAGCAATTGGCGGTGGTGGATTAGCATCTGGTATTGGTACATATGTAAAGGGGGTTAGTCCTACTACAAAGGTTATTGGTGTAGAACCGATGGGAGCTGCATCTATGAAAGAAGCTTTTCTTCAAAATGAAAATGTTGCATTAGATAAGATTGATAGTTTTGTTGATGGAGCAGCTGTTAAGAAGGTAGGAAAGTTAACTTTTGAAACATGTAAAGATGTAATTGATGACATTGTTTTAGTACCGGAGGGAAAGGTTTGTACAACGATTTTAGAACTGTATAAGAAAAATGCGATTGTAGCAGAGCCGGCTGGAGCGCTTTCTATTGCGGCACTTGATCTATACAGAGATGAAATAAAGGGGAAAACAGTTGTATGTACGTTAAGTGGTGGGAATAATGATATTGATAGAATGCAAGAAATGAAAGAACGATCCCTTATTCATGAAGGATTAAAGCACTATTTCATCATTGAATTTCCTCAACGTTCAGGAGCACTACGAGAGTTTCTGGATAAAGGATTAGGACCGGAAGATGATATTACCCGCTTTGAGTATATTAAGAAACATAATAAAGAAAATGGTCCAGCTTTAGTGGGGGTAGAATTAAAACATAGGGAAGACTATGAAGCTTTAATTACTCGCTTTCAAGAAAATAACATTCAATTTGTGGAGCTTAATAAAACTCCTGTGCTGTTTGATTTACTTATTTAATAAAAGAAAAGAGTTAACATACAATTCTACTTGAAATAAAAAAGATAGATACAAGCGGCGGGAAATCCTGCTTGTTCTATCTTTTTTATTCTTTGAAAGTTAAACGAAATACGTTCCATATTTAAGAAGGATAAAGCTAGTTAACCAAAAAAGTATTGCAATACGAATGATTACGTACATTGTAAATTCAAAGGGAGAAAGTTTTCTCTCTCGCTTTATTTTTCTTAGAAGTCTAACCGAAAAAACGGAACATAAAAGCAGGATCGCTATAGATAGTTCATACACTTTTTCTAGCAGACTTATATTTTCTAACAAGTTTTTCAGCATATTCATCACCTTTTTGTAATGTATATCACAGAGAAATGGATTTCATGCTGTTTAGTTGCGTTTGTTTATTATTTTCCCAGTATCATCAATTTCTACATCAGTTGAAACCGTTTGTAAATATTGTAGAGCTTTTTTCTTTTCTTCTTCATTTACAGGGGAAACTTGGTTGTTGCGAATGATGTAAGGATTGAATGACATTTGGACATCTTTTCCTTTAAAGGTTAAAGTTAATACGCCAGTTTCGGCGCTTTTTCCATTCACATAACTTGGGAATAAAAAGTTTCCTAATGAGTAAGCGATAGGCACTTTATTATAATACTCAAACCCTTGTAACCAATGCGGGTGACTTCCAACAATCGCATCAGCACCCGCCTCTACCATTTTCGGAACATATTGTTTCTGGTATTCTATCGGGCGATTTGATTTTTCGACGCCCCAATGCATATAGACGATTACATAATCAGCATCTTTCTTTTGCTCTTGAATTGTTTTTGTTACAAGATCTAGATCATATCCGTTTGCAACGCCGGGTTTATTGTCACCAGCTACCCAATTAAAGTTAGGCATAAAGCGTACAAAGGAAAGAAATTTAAACTTTTTTCCTTTTACAGTTAGTTCACGAGCGGTATAAGCATCTTCAACATTTTTTCCGGCTCCAGTGTAAGGTAGTTTTAACTTTTCGACGTGAGAAATGGTGTCTAGTAGTCCATCTTGTCCATAATCAAGCGTATGGTTATTGCCAATGTTTACGATGTCATATCCGGTGTTTTTAATGGCTTGTAGTGTGGATGGATCACTTTTAATCCAAAATTGTTGCCCAGGTACTTTTTTTTCTCTCGTTGTAAATGCTGACTCTAAATTAACAAAAGAAATATCAGCTTTCGTTATTTCTTCTTTTACGTGTTGAAATGGGTAATCCGCCCCATTTTTTTCGATTACAGGACGTAATTGCCAATCGAACATTGTATCACCAGAGAAGGTGAGCGTAATTTCAGGATCTTCTAGTTTCTTTTCGCTTTTTGAAGCTGTTTTACTAGAATTGTTTTGCATATCGGGTTTGTCTTTCGCTTTTGAAATAAAAGTGTAATTGATTAATAAAACAATTGGTGTAATGAAAAAGGCTATTAAAATAAGTCGTTTTAATAAAGTTTTCATAGCTACCGTCCCTTTTGGTTTTGTCCCGCTTTGTTCAACTGATAAAAATCTATCACTGACTAAAGGTTCCCTGTATACCGTAATCGTGAACTTCCACAATGAATGTAGTGAAAATAACGTATAGATAGATTCATAGATGCTAAAAAAGCGGGTTTTTAGTAATGGAAATCACTTGTTAATATTCTCAATATTAAGTTAACATATAGGTAACCTTTAAAGCAATGTGTAATCCAGAATATAGTAATAAAGAATTCAGGGGATGGAGAATGTAATATGGTTATATTAGGAGCAGTTGTAAATGGGGTCTGCATTATAATTGGAACTTTGTTTGGTAAATTATTTAGTAATATTCCAGAAAGTATGAAAGGAACGATTATGCATGCAATTGGTTTAACGGTTGCTGCACTTGGACTTCAAATGGCATTGAAGAGTGAAAATTTTCTCGTTGTGATTTTAAGTTTAGTTATTGGGGCGGTAATTGGAGAATGGCTACAATTAGAAGAAAGATTAACACATTTAGGAGAATGGCTAGAAAATAAAGTTGGATCGAAAGGTAAAGGAAGTATATCAGAAGGTTTTGTAACAGCTACGCTTATTTTTGCAATCGGCGCAATGGGGATACTTGGAGCATTAGACAGTGGGATTCGCGGAAATCATGATATTTTATTCACAAAGGCGATTATAGATGGATTCATTTCTATTATATTAACGACAACTCTAGGAATTGGCGTAGTATTTTCAGCGATTCCAGTGATTTTATATGAGGGAGGTATTGCAGTTTTTGCAACGCAAATTAATAGTTTTGTTCCAAAAGAATTAATGAATCAATTTATAGTGGAAATGACGGCTACGGGCGGTATTATGATATTCGCAATCGGATTAAATTTACTTGGATTTATTAAAATTAAAGTGGCAAATTTACTTCCAGGCATATTAATGGTTGGAGTAATTGTTTCTATTATATATGGTTATGGTTTGATAATAAGTCATTAGGGGAAGGGATATAGATGGTGGAATTCCAATTTACAAAACGTGCATATAAAATATTGGAGATTGCAGCGGGGGAGGCTGAGTGTAATAAAGGAATTATTCATTCAGTTCATCTATTTATAGGAGCTTGTAAGGAAGGTACTGGAGTTTGTGCGGAGTTACATATGTATTTATTTCACACGGTGGGTATGGATTTTTTAGCAAAAATATCGTTACTCCAACAATATTATGCAAATGAAATAGAATACATAAATGTTGGGGAGTTTAAAGTTTCAAATAAGACGATAGAAGTTTTAAAAATAGCGAAGAAACGGATGGAACGTTTTCAGCAAGTATTAATAAATGAAGGACATGTTTTATATGCGATTTTTCAAGGGGATACAGTTATTGAAAAGGTTTTAAGTAAAAATGTGCAAAAAGATGTATTGCAAATTACATCTGAGCCAAGAGACTTAACCGTTGCTTTAAAAAGATTTAATCCTATTTATAATAATTTAAGCTGTAATATTAGAAGAGCGATCTTTTCTGATTTTGAAAAGTTAGCACGTTTTGTTAAGGATGAATTTGGTGAGCGTTGGTTAAAATCTTTAGATTATGGATTTCGGACATATAAAGAAGAGTTACCTATTTTTATTGCTGAGGAAGGAGGAGAAATTATTGGTTTCGCTTGTTACGATGTTGTGAGAGGAAAGAAAGGGTTGTTTGGCCCTATGGGTACAGCGAAACATAATCGTGTGAACGGTGTTGGGAAGGAATTGTTACAGCATTGTTTATATAGTATGAAGCAAGATAGATATGAATATGCAATTATTGGACAAGCAGGTCCGATTGAGTTTTACGAGAGAAGTTGTAATGCGAGTTTAATACAGATAGAGAATAATTAACCAACTTCATATAGGGGAGTTGGTTTTATTATGAAAATGTTGTAGGAATGTAGTGATTCTTACTAGAAAATAGCGGGGTTTATAGTAAATCTTACATGTAAAGCAAATTACTAAACTTTTTCTAGAAAACGGTGTAGAATGGGGAGCGAAAGAAAGAAGGTGTGAAAATGGCCAGCTGGAAACGAAATTTAATGATTTGTTGGCTAGGTTGTTTTACCACTGCAGCCGGTATGAGTTTAGTAATTCCTTTTTTATCTTTTTATATTGAGGAATTAGGGGTGACCGGCACTTCTAGTATTGCACAGTGGTCGGGACTTGCATTTGGTGTAACATTTTTAATGGGTGCGATTGTATCACCGATATGGGGAAAGCTCGGTGATATACATGGACGGAAATTGATGCTTATACGTGCTAGCCTTGGTATGGCGATAATTATGACGCTTATGGGGTTTGTGACGGACGTGTATCAACTAGTCGCACTTCGGTTTTTAATGGGAGCGGTATCGGGTTTCCTTTCTACAGCGATGACATTTATTGCTGCAGAAACTCCGCAAGAACATTCAGGTTGGGCAATTTCTACAATCTCAACTGGAGGCGTGAGCGGTTCATTACTTGGGCCGATACTCGGAGGTTATTTGTCAGAGTTAATCGGAATGCGCCATGTTTTTCTAGTTACAGGAGCTTTCTTATTCCTTTCCTTTCTTATCGTCTTTTTCTTCTTACACGAGGAGAAACATTCTGCTAAAGCAAAAAAGGCACAGCCGAAAAAAGTATGGACGATGGTCCCTGCAAAACATTTAATAATAAGTTTATTTGTAGCAACGTTTATTATTCAGCTTGCAAATATGTCGATTCAACCTATTATTACGTTGTACGTAAAGCATTTGGCAGGACCAGGAACAGATCATATTGAAATGCTTGCAGGTGCAGTCATGTCTGCGACAGGATTAGCAGTTATTTTAGCAGCTCCTAAGCTAGGAAGATTATCAGATCATATTGGACCTCAAAAAACGTTAGTTGTAGCGTTGTTTGCTGCAGGAATTATTTTTATTCCGCAAGCATTTGTAACCTCAGCTTGGCAACTATTAATTCTTCGCTTTTTATTAGGTATCGCACAAGCAGGACTATTACCTTCCGTACAAACTCTACTAAAACAACATACGCCAACCCATGTAACGGGACGAATATTTGGATATAATCAATCGTTTCAGTTTTTAGGAAATATGATTGGGCCAGTACTTGGTGGACAAATTGCAGCTCATGCGGGATTCCAATATGTTTTCTTCTCTACATCATCATTATTATTTATTGCATGTATTTGGGTTTATTTTCATAGTAAGAATGCAGAGGTATCAGAAAAACAACATTTGGAAGTTAGTTAACTATGTGAATGAAAAACAGAAAAAGGATGGAGCAATATTACTTCATCCTTTTTCATTAAAATTGAAGGCAAAGATAACTTAATGTACCAAGCTCGTAGCTACGGTGAATGACTTTACCGTCGTTCTCACCACTACCCATCGCGATAAATAGAGGAACAAAATGCTCTGCTCTTGGTACTGCTAATTGTGCATGAGGCGCATTTTTCTCCCAATTAAACAATGCATTTTTATCATTAGTCTGCATATGGTTAATAATCCAATCATCAAATTCAATTGCCCATTTTTCAGGTGTGGTTTGATTCCATTTCAATACCCGTAAATTATGAACAGTAACACCGCTACCGATTACTAAAATATCTTCTTGTCCAAGTCCTTTTAGTGCCTCTCCAATTTCAAATTGTTCTTTTGCAGGAAGGAATGGATTTACTGATATTTGTACGACAGGAATATTTGCTTCTGGATACATACGGTGCAGGAGTGTCCATGAACCATGATCTAACCCTCTCGTCATATTATGATGGACTGGAATGCCTTTGTTTTTAAATTTTGTTTCTAGCATAGACGCAATGCTAGAAGAGCCTTTCGCGCGATATTTGATCTCGTATAACTCAGGAGGAAAACCTCCAAAGTCATAAATTGTTTCATATTCTTCATCTGATGAGGAAATCGTTAATACTTCACTTTCCCAGTGAGCGGTAAAAATAACAATAGCTTTCGGTTTATATGTTTCCCCAAGTGTCTTTAAAAAGCGTGTATAGTCTGTATCTTGAATAGCAAGCATAGGTGATCCGTGTGCTAAAAATAATGATGGCATCATAATTGAAACCTCCTAAAAATATTATAATTACTTTATGTAAGTAACTATACAATTTTATTTATTGTTCGTCAACATAATAGTTTGAGAGCTAATCGGAAAAGTGCGGCATTTGTCATAATGAAAGCAATTGCATATAATACATAATAAGAATAATGAATGCATATTCATTATTTTAGAGATACATAATAGATTTGGAGGCTGTCGGAATGAGCGTACAGGAAAATTTCGTTACGGCATTGGATAAATCGGAAATTTACTTGCGTAAATGGTTACCAGAAGGAAATCCGCGGGGGATTGTTCAAATTGCACATGGTATGACAGAACATGCAGGTGTTTATACAGAATGCATTGATGCTTTATTAGAAGCAGGATATGGTGTTTATGCTCATGATCATAAAGGGCATGGGAAAACAGTAAAAAGAGAAGAGGACTATGGTCATTTCGAGCCGGATATAGGCTGGAATCAGGCTGTGTCTGATGTTATCTTTGTTTCGGAAATGATAAAAGAAGAGCAGGCATGTCCATTATTTTTACTTGGGCATAGTATGGGCTCTTTTTTATCAAGACGAGCTGTGCAACTTCGAGGTGAATTATATGATGGATTTCTTATTTCAGGAACTGGGGGAAATCCAGGGGTTTTAGGCAGCATTGGCCATAAAGTAGCAACAATCGAAATGAAACTACGCGGAGCGAAAACGAAAAGTCCGATGTTAAACTTTTTATCTTTTGGTAATTTCAACTCAAAGTTTAAGCCGAATCGTACAAAATTTGATTGGTTATCTTCAGATAACAGCCAAGTAGATAAATATATTAAAGACCCGTTATGTGGCTTTATTTGCACAACAAGTTTTTATCGAGAATTATTTCATGGTGTATTAGAAGTAAATAAATTAGAAGAATACAAGAAAACGCCAAAAAGTCTTCCAATACATATATTCTCTGGTGATCGAGACCCTGTTGGGGATATGGGGAAAGGTGTAAATGAAGTATATGAAAACTATAAAAAATGTGGTGTGAAAGATGTAACACTTCGTTTATATGAAAATGGTAGACATGAAATGTTCCATGAAGTGAATAGAGATGAAGTGTTTAAAGATTTGATTTCTTGGTTAGATGGACATATTGTATGAGAAGAAACCTCACTTTTTCTGAAGTGAGGTTTCTTTGAGGAAATGGAGGAATGGTTATGAGTGGATTTGTAAATAAAGAATATATAGAAATAGATTTTAAATATGATTTGATTAAAGAAGAGGAATTGAAAAATTGTACCTTCATAAAATGCCGTTTTAGAGGGATAGATGCATCAGAAGTTTTTACTAAAAACTGTAATTTCATAGAATGTGATTTTACTGGTGCTCTTTTTAATGCTTCTATCCATCGAGGAACTACATTTGCTAATTGTAAGTTTTTTGGTGCGAATTTATTTGTATCCAAATTTGAAGAATGTAAAATGACTGGTTCTGATTTTGAAGAGGCGAATTTAGACGGAATAACAATTATTTCCGGCGATTGGTCATATACGAATCTAAGGTTTGCGAATTTAAGTAAACAAATGTTAAAGGGAATTCGTTTAATTGAAGCTGACTTATATGAATGTAATTTAGAAAAAGCAGATTTACGTGAAGCAGATTTAACAGGTGCACAATTAGGTAAGGCAAAACTTAGCGGTGCAGATTTAAAAGGAGCTGTAGTTGATAGAATCGACTTTAAAAGTTTTGATTTGAAAAATGTGAAATTGGATATAGCGCAGGCAGTTGCAGTTGCGAGATGTTATGGTGCGAAGGTGAATTAAATCAGTTGTAACACGGTTCAATATATTGAACCGTGTTACAACTATTAATAATTTTAATAGTTATTCTCTATATAAGAAGCTATGTCATTAGCAAGAGTCGATGTTAATAGTGTAGATACATTACTTAAAATGATGATTGTAGCCTCTTTGTCAATTAACCGTAAATAAGAGGATGTAAAGCCGTTAATGCCGCCGTGATGGAATACAAGTTTACTATTTTCGCCTGCCATAGCGATGTTCCAGCCGTAACCATTTCCATAAGATCCTGCATTAAACATGCGAGACGTCATACTATTTGAAAGCAAACGATTTTCTTTTATCGCTTGATCAAATATATATAAATCTTCGGCTGTAGAAAATAATCCACCAGCTGAATACGAGTTTGACATATGAATAAATGATGTGTTCTGTAAATCATGAATTGGATGTAACTCATACCCAGTTGCTTTATGTTTTTGAATGGTGTGATTCAGATCAACATCTGTGTTCATCATAGAGAGTGGATGTAAAATCTTCTTTTTAAGAAATTCTTCATAAGAAATCCCACTTATAACTTCAATGATGTGTCCTAATATAATATAACCTGAATTCGAATAATTGAATTTTTCACCAGGGCTAGATTCAAAGGGACATGTAATAATCCATTGTATTAATTCATCCGGTGTTCGAGGCTGGTAAGACTGTATTAAAAAGTTGTGTTGAGCGGTAATATTCCCAACACCAGCAGTATGACTTAATAGATGCTCAATCATAATTTGATTTCCTTTTGGGAAAGTTGGAATGAATTGATCCAATGTATCATGTAGCTGTAATTTCTTCTCTTCCACAAGCATTAAAATAGCAACTGCAGTGAAGATTTTAGTTATTGATCCGATACGAAACTTCGTTGTAGCTGTGTTAGGTATGTCCCAATCGTAATTAGCTTTTCCAAATGACTGTTTATAAAGAGTTTGTTCTTTATGGGCTACTAAAATTGTACCATTGAATTTTTCGGTATTTTTATATAAGAATGAATTGATATATGAGTTTAGCAAATTTCAGGCACTCCTTCAAATTTTGGAATATTAGTTACCTGAAATGTAATCCAACGGCATAAGCAATTCCCCCTAAATGAAATGTTTTTTTGAATACTTTTCTATATTATAATGCAAGTTATAAAAGAAGCAAG
>NZ_JBALMG010000146.1:0-7889 GCF_036963225.1 Bacillus sp. JJ783
CGTTTTTTGTATACTGTAGATATACTATGAAAAAGTGAGGTGCAACCTATGTTAGTAAATAAAGCATATAAATTTCGTATCTACCCAAATAAGAAACAAGAAATATTAATTGCTAAAACGATTGGTTGCAGTCGCTTTGTATTTAACCATTTTCTTGCTCTTTGGAATGATACGTATAAAGAAGCGGGAAAAGGATTAACCTATCCTTCTTGCTCTGCCGAGCTTACGCAATTAAAAAAACGACAAGATACGCTTTGGTTAAAAGAAGTAGATAGTACCGCTCTTCAATCCTCATTGAAAAACCTCGCAGATGCTTTTTCACGTTTTTTCAAGAAACAAAATGATATGCCACAATTCAAGTCTAAAAAGAATAAAATACAATCCTATACAACAAAATGTATGCATCATTATAATTATATAAATTGATATTGTTAGAAGAATAATTAGGGCTAGAATACCAAGTGATATCACTTCTTTATTTAAAATCACATCATATATGATAGCTCCAAAACAGATAAAAGAAAGGGGAGTTTTTTGAAGTTAGGCTTGTTTCGGAATATAACCAGACATTTAAAATGTAAAGAGTCCCTAGGGGAATAGGGACTCTTTAGTGGTAACCCTGTACATAGCTTGGGTGTGAATACTTTAACATTCTAACATATAGCTACCTTATCCGAAGGTAACAAAAGGTAACAAAAAATAATACATGTGACATATAGAATTTTATCGTTAAAAACGAATCGTGTGAAATAGAGAAGTTTTATATAAAAGGTGGGTTGTCTAATGAATGCCGAAATGTATAACACCAAGATACCTGGTAAAGAAAAAGAGAGAAGAAATGATTCAACTAACAAAACACTATTTTCTCACTTCCCCGGAAGTCATTCAAGTAAGTCAAGAATTAGATAAGTTATTGAACATGTTACGAAAAGGTGAGTGCTATTTAAAAGATTATGTTGCGTGATCTGAAGAAATCTTATGTTTTCCACTTTGATTTACAGGGTAATATATAAAGTTTTTTGTATGCATTGACCTTGTTATATATAGTTAACGGTTTGTATTCCGGTAATCTATGAGATTGCTTGACACTTGAAATGACATACAATTCCAATATTGTTATGATTTTAATATACAGAAAAACAGTGAAACTGGAGGCATTTGCATGGGTAGAAGTAAACCTATGAGAAAGGCATATTATATAAGGAATAACACTACAGGTAAAGGAACAGAAGTGAATTGTAAAAATGTCACGATGGAAATGAAAAACACTGGGACCTTCCATTGTATGGATTGTATGAGACAGGTGGTACATGCAGGAGGAGAAAATCCTTACTATAGATTACCTTCAAAAGATGCTGAACATGATGTGAATTGTGATAATTATCTTCCAATTGATGAAGTGTCGGAAAGTATCAGAATAATAGGAGAGAAATTGAAAATTAAGTTGAAATTACCTTTTTTCCACGAAAAAGAAGAAGAGAATAAAGGTGAAGCTGGAGTGAAAGGTGGAAAAGCCACTTCAACAGGCTTTAATCCGGTTAAAGTAGGACCAGTTAAAACAATAAAAGGTAGACATCTCTTTCATAAGAGGGGTCTACCTTTTATTATTTGTTTATAAGAAATCAACAGCGCTAAAGTGTCCTTATGGTTACTGGAGTTAATCATAAGGAGGTTATGTTTGCATAGGAACGGGATTAGGAATAGAGATGTTCCTATGCAATATTTTAAAAATAGCCCCCATTAGCATTGGGAGTTATTTATTTTATTTTAGCATAGTGCTCGGTAATATATAACTTGATGAATAATTTGTTACTTTTTTGTTATGTATGCGTCACACATGTTTTTAACGGATTCATATTAGGGGTCTGTGTAGTAGTGGAACAAGAACAGCAATAGAGTTTAATCACATTATGTGGTAGCGCTACATCGCTATCAAGCTAAATTTTTGAAGTACCCCCCCTAAATGAAATTTTTCTTTCTCTACAGTTAGTTATTTTGAGAAGTTTGCTCATTTTTTGTTTTTGGGATGTTTACTTTTCTTAAGTTGATGGGCATGTATGATGCCCCCTATTAGTTGATACAGAAGAAGAGAAAACAGAATATATAGAGGGTTATAACAAAAGTATTATGATTATGGAGAACGGAAAAAGGTGAAAGTGGAAATATTCTTGGACAATGATGTTGAGGATGATGATCCTTGGGGATGCAAAGCATACGGAGTTTTATCATAAGATTTTTATTTACTTTATAGATAAAAGGGATGAAGTAGAATAATAGGTTTATAAAATGAAAAGGGCCCCTATTCCCTAGGGGCTTTTTGAGAGAGAACTTCACTAACTAACTAAATTAATTAGTGGGATACGGATCAATTTTAACATATAGATAGCTTATCTGAAGGTAACAAAAAGTTAACAAAGGAGATTTAAAAGAGTATATTGCGTAATCTGAAGAAATCTTGTGTTTTCCACTTTGATTTAAGGGGGAATATATACTCTAGAAAACAGGGTCTAGGAGAATCAGACATGAGATATTTTAAATGAGTATTACTTTTTTTATGTGGATATTATCATAGGTTAGGTACAACAAAGAGTTGCTCTGTTTCTACCTTCTTCCATAATTTTCACATTACCACTTTTATCGAGTTTGTAAGGGATTTTATTTTTTTCTAATTTTTCAATTAAAATAGGATTCTTTGATGAACTGAAAATGATATATTCATTATATGTATATTGATTATAGTATATGGTTATACCCGCACATAAACATATAAGTGTAAATCCCAAAAAAAGTATATAAATTCGTTTCATAATTCAGTTCCCCTCAAATTAATTGTTTATTGATTTGTCCACCAGAGTGAACCGTTTACAGAATCATACTGATAACTAATATATTTTAATAGTCTGTACCCCGTAAGGAAAATCTGCGATACGACCGAATGACCTTGATGTGACCGAACACGGCTGCAAGGATGTTTAAAATCAACATTTCAATTGATATTATATTTTGGAGAAATAATGAAAGGGGATAATGTAGATGTCCCAATATAAGGTGAAGTTGTACATAAAACCAGTCCAGAAAAGGGCACATTATAGGGCCAGATTGGAGAAAATAAATAGTAGCACTGTGAGTTAGAAGAAAAGATGAATAAAATTCAAAATGCAATTTTACAGATAAGTACTTCATTATGAAGAGGAGGAACCCCTCCTCTTTCTTTTATGTTATTTTTTTCTCATTATTTTCAAAGTACTTACAAGCGAATTTATTGATATAGTTTACTTATTAATAACAATTATAAATTAATATTGACTTTCAAATGAAAGGTGATATCATTTAGTTGTGCTTAACTTTCACTCCTATGAGGTGATGAGAAGAGAGCAAAAATCAAATATGTTAATTTGTTTCAATAAGTTAATCAAATTATTTGCTGCTTAATTTAAATGGAGAGGGGAAACAAATATGGACACTAATACCAATGCTAATACTGGAGGATGCCCATTTAGTCACGGTGGTGTTACTAGTAACAAATCTAGTGCTACTACTAATAGAGACTTGTGGCCTAACCAGTTGAACTTGAACATTCTTCATCAGCATGACAAAAAATCTAATCCTATGGGAAAAGAATTTAATTATGCTGATGAATTTAAAAAGCTAGATTATGAAGCTCTTAAAAAAGATCTTCACGATCTAATGACAGACAGCCAAGATTGGTGGCCTGCTGACTATGGACACTATGGTCCAATGTTTATCCGTATGTCTTGGCATGCTGCAGGGACATACCGTACTGGTGATGGACGTGGAGGCGGCGGAACTGGTAACCAACGTTTTGCTCCACTAAACAGTTGGGCTGATAACGCGAACGTTGATAAAGCACGTAGATTACTATGGCCAATCAAGCAAAAATACGGTAACAAGATCTCTTGGGCTGACTTATTGCTTCTAACAGGTAACGTTGCTCTTGAATCAATGGGTATTAAGCCTTTTGGTTTCGGAGGTGGACGTGCAGACATTTGGCATCCAGAAGAAGACATCTACTGGGGTACTGAAACAGAAATGCTAGGGACTAACCGTTACTCTGGTGAAAGAGAGCTTGAAAATCCACTTGCTGCCGTTCAGATGGGTCTAATTTACGTTAACCCAGAAGGTCCAGACGGTAAGCCAGACCCAATTGCAAGTGCTCACGACATTCGCGAAACCTTTGGACGTATGGGTATGAATGATGAAGACACAGTTGCATTAATTGCAGGCGGACATACTTTTGGTAAGGCACATGGTGCAGGAGATGCTGCACAAATTGGTCCAGAGCCAGAGGCAGCTCCAATTGAAGCACAAGGTTTAGGTTGGTTAAGTTCATATGGAAGTGGGAAAGGTGGCGACACCATCACTAGTGGTCTTGAAGGTGCTTGGACTGCTAACCCGACACAATGGGATAACGGATACTTTGATTTATTATTCGGATATGAATGGTGGTTGACTAAGAGTCCTGCAGGAGCATATCAGTGGATGGCTGTAGCCCCTGATGAAAAAGACCTTGCACCAGATGCAGCAGATTCATCCAAGAAAGTTCCGACAGTTATGTTTACATCTGATTTAGCACTCCGTCATGACCCAATATATGAGAAGATTTCACGTCGTTTCCATGCAAATCCAGATGAGTTTGCTGATGCATTTGTTCGCGCATGGTTTAAACTTTTACACCGTGATATGGGTCCTAAAGCAAGATATCTCGGTCCAGAGGTTCCACAAGAAGATCTTATATGGCAAGATCCTGTTCCAACTGTTGATTATGAATTAACAGAAGAAGAAGTAGAAAAAATTAAAGTACTAATTCTTGACTCAGGACTTACAATCAGCGAACTAGTTACAACTGCTTGGGCTTCAGCAAGCACATTCCGTGGTTCAGATAATCGTGGTGGCGCAAATGGTGCACGTATTCGTCTTGCTCCACAAAAAGATTGGGAAGTGAACCAACCGGAACAGCTTTCAAAAGTCCTTTCAGTACTAGAAGACATTCAAAGTCATCTTGAGAAAAATGTAAGTCTTGCTGACTTAATTGTACTAGGTGGAACTGCTGCGGTAGAAAAAGCGGCTAAGGAAGCAGGTTTTGATGTGACTGTTCCTTTCTCTCCAGGACGTGGTGATGCAACTGAAGAGCAAACTGATGCAGAAAGCTTTGACGTGCTAGAGCCTGTTGCTGATGGTTTCCGTAACTATCAAAAGAAAGAGTACAGTATTAGTCCAGAAGAACTTCTTGTAGACAAAGCACAACTACTAGGCCTTACTGCACCAGAAATGACTGCCCTTATTGGTGGTATGCGTGCTTTAGGTACAAACTATGGCGGCACAAAACAGGGTGTATTCACTGATCGTGCAGGCACACTTACTAACGACTTCTTTGTGAACCTACTTGACATTGGTGTAGAATGGAAGCCTGTAGACGGAGGCGTATACGAAGGACGTGACCGCAACACAGGTAAAGTAGTAAGAACAGCAACTAGAGTTGACCTAGTGTTCGGGTCAAACTCCGTTCTACGTGCGATTGCAGAAGTTTATGCACAAGATGATAACAAAGAAAAGTTTGTACGTGACTTTGTAGCTGCTTGGGTTAAAGTAATGAATGCAGATCGTTTTGACCTTAATTAATTGTTATTACGATTGATAAGAAAGAGTCACCTGAGATAAGCAAGCAGCCAAGCGCTTTTTCAAGAAAGCCTTGGCTTTTTCTTATGTGTCTAAACCTCGTGTGATAACAGTAGATAAGAACCCTGCCTACCCTGTAGCGATTCAAGAGTTAAAAGAAGAGAAACATATGCCTGAAGGCATACAACTAAGGCAAGTTAGATATCTCAATAATATAGTGGAACAAGATCATCGTTTTATTAAGAAACGCGTGCGTTCTGTGTTGGGATTCAAGTCATTTAAAACGGCAACTTCTATATTGAGAGGTGTTGAAGCCATGCATATGATGAAAAAAGGACAAACCTTTCAAGGGGGGAAGTCTGTCCAAAATCAAGTGAACCTCATTCATCAACTATTCGGTATTCCAGCATAAAAGCGGATTCCGTTAGGAATCTCTTCACTTCTTTATATCTTCAAAAAATGTTTGCACCAGAACCTCATTTTCTAATACAGAGTATGCTTTTTTAAAATCACCTTTTTTCAAATACTACACAACGTGTAAGTAATGAAATACCATAATAATATCCGATTACGTCATGCGAATTAAAACTACTATTCGACATTAGTTTTAATTCGTATGTTTGTATTACATCCGCGATAAGACGTGTCACTTCTTCAGATTCAATAAACTGTGCCATACGTAAACAATGTTTTCTATTTAGTGGAGCATGAGCGAACGAATTCAATTTACTAATAAGCCTCTTTAATACTTTTTAATCTTCATCATTTAAAGTATCTATTTTAGATAATATAATGTCTCTTATCTTTTCCATTTCGAATCTCCCTCAAAAATAAGTAAGATATAGTTACACTTACATTATAGCAAGGCTCTACACGATTCCCCATAGATACGACAATTTTTAGGGAATCTTGGCGAAGAACTAATGAATACTTGTAATAATAAACATAAATTAATGGTCGGATAATCAATTTTAGTTATATAAAAATTACATAACTAAACGCACCGGTATTGAAGTCCTGTAATACTAATATAGAGCCGTTAAAATTAAAATTCATCTTCCAAAATTAGATTCCCGGCATCATTATCTTTCGTCAATCTTTGCTTCAGATAATTTTCTTTCGTAGTCCGATCATTTTTATGACCGACTGCAGCTGCGATGACATG
Organism: Bacillus sp. JJ783; assembly: GCF_036963225.1. Lineage (NCBI taxonomy): Bacteria > Bacillati > Bacillota > Bacilli > Caryophanales > Bacillaceae > Bacillus > Bacillus sp. JJ783. Next base: position 6,803 of record NZ_JBALMG010000146.1, read on the forward strand.
AGGTGGTAATCCTTTGTAATCATACAAGTACTGTACATAAAAATGTCTAAAGAAGTGGGGAGTAATTCGGATGTTCTCTGTAAAGGGTAACTGAGTATCCTTAATAATTTTAGAAATATATTGTGACAAGTAATTCTCTCTATAAGCTGTATGGTTCTTAGTTTGAAATACCGTTCCACCATTTGTATTCCCAATGTCTATAGGTAATCTTCTTCGAATTCGAAACGCGGCAATACGATTAAAAATCTCCTTATTAATAGAAACAATCCGTTCATTATCTCCCTTTGTATCTACTGTTAAATAATAACGCCCGCGTATAGCGTCATATTCAATGTCTTCCCACAATGCATGTGCTACTTCTGCTACACGTAATCCAGTAGTAGCAAGGACTGACAATAACGCATAGTTAATTTCATTATTCCTGTAGTAGTTTAGCAGCTGCTTCACTTCTTCATACGATAACTCGCGCTTGGGTTTATGTTGTTCGTTTACCGTCGTACTAAGAATCTCCACATGAAGAGGTTCCTGGATATATTGAATCTCATATAACCATCTTAAGTAAGAGCGAATAACCCCTAGTTTCCGACTAATCGTAGATGCTTTGTATTTTTCTTTTGATTGATAGGAGATTGCCTCCTTGGATAACCATTTTTGATAGTTACGTATATGTCGCTTTCTTAAGTTCCTCCAAACTTGGCCCACTACATAATCTTTAACATCTTGCTGGAGAAATTCTGTACTTTGTTTGATGAAAAAATAGAACTGGCTTAAGTCACGTGCATATAGAGTCCTCGATGCATCCTTTATACGTTTCTCTTGGTCAAAATGTGTTTGCCGATTTAAATAGTAATACAATATTTCTTCATCTGAAAATCCCTCATATGTATATGAATCTTCTCTTTCGTTATTTTCCTTTTTAAATTCAGCTTCATTTATATAATCTTGATTCCATATCGCAATTATGTTTGAGAAATTTTGTTTTTGTTTCTCTATATTTTCTAGATAAGTTTCACTATAAATTGTATTTAATTTAAATTTCATTGTTAATCAACTCCATATTAATTTCCTTTATATCTAATATTATAAC
>NZ_JBALMG010000147.1:0-14832 GCF_036963225.1 Bacillus sp. JJ783
ATACAATATATAAACCAGCAATAACCACTTTCCTATTTACTTTCAATTTTTTTGAAATGAACTTTTGAAATCGATCCATCAAAAACGTGAGAATAAACGTAATTAATATTAAATTAATCATACTTTTTAATCCATACAATACAAGCACTAATATTATTAAAACGAGAAACCGTTGAAACCCTCTACTTCGAAAGAAATTTTTCACTTCATTCATTAAAAATTAACCTCCCCCTTCAATGGATGGAAATTGAATATATTACATTTTATGAACTTCTATAGACAATCTTTCTTACTAATTAGGAAGAATCCTTTTTTTCTTTTCTAATGTCGGATTTTTCATCTAATACTTTTCTAAAAACTATTTTTCAACTCTATATTTTAGGAGAACGTCTATTTTTAGACTGTTGCTCCTTAGTAGATTTTTCATATTGAAAAAAGAGAGTTATCTATTACTTAACTCTCTCTAGAAAAATGCTAAATGAAAAGCTTAATTATTTCAATCTAATCATTTCTTTTTTGCATTTGCTTCGCTAACAATTCCTTCACTTGGTTTTACGTTAAACCTGAATTTTTGTTTAAACGCTTTACTTCCTCGACATCAGTACCTACCACTGTATATTTTTTCTCATCACTCATATTTCCACTTCCTTTTTCACCAGATCATTTCTTATATTTCTTCCCTAAACTCTTATAAATTAACACAAATAAGCTGTACTAAATTAAATAGCTAAAGGGAGTTTAGTTGCATAAGAGGAATAGATAAAAAAATGTCGAATTTATTTATTTGTTGAAATTGAGGACTTGGAGGATACATTTTGAAGAAATATGAGTTTAAAAATAACATTCCAACATTGGAAGAGTACAAATATTTGTGCGAGTCTGTTGGATGGACTAATTATATGAATTTTGAAGTGGTGGGAACATCACTGAAGAATTCTATCCACTGCATCACAGTCAAGGATAATGAACAAATTGTGGGCATGGGGAGAATTGTTGGTGATGGGGCTATCTATTTCTATATTCAAGATATAGTGGTTCATCCAGATTATCAGAAAAATGGTATTGGGAAAAAAATAATGCATATCTTGGTTGAATACTTAAATCAGAATGCCCCTGATAAGGCGTTTGTCGGTTTGTTTGCATCGCAAGGTAAAGAATCTTTCTATGAAAAATATGATTTTAAAGATTACTCACCAAACATGACGGGGATGTTTACTGTCATTTCAAAAAAATAAAGTGAAACTTTAATCAGTGGGACTGCATTCAAATAGTGGGATAAACACAATAGATTTTTTATTTTAAGTCATCAATCCATATTTAAAAATTTGTTCCTATAACAACTTTTTCATTATTATGCTAAAGGACAGCCCATATTATAATATGGGCTGTCCTTTAAATTTGATAAGTATGTAACAAATCCCTTCTTGTTACACATTGAATTTCTTAATAAAATTTCACTACATCTTCAGTAGGTAAGAATGTTCTTTCTCCCGGCTGTTCATTTGGTTCACCAAACGGCATTTGTCCTACTAAGCTCCACTCTGCTGGAATGTTCCAATTTGCTTTCACTTCAGCATCTACGATTGGATTGTAATGTTGTAATGACGCTCCAATTCCTTCAGCTGATAATAGCATCCATACAGTATGTTGTAACATTGCATTTCCTTGATGAGACCAGAATGGGAACTGATCTTTATATAATGGTGCATTTTCTTGCATTTTTTCTACCGTTGTTTGATCTTCAAAGAATAGAACTGTACCTACACCTGCATGGAAACCTTTTAGTCTTTCTACAGTCGCTTCAAAGTTTTCTGCTGGCACGCGTGATCTAAGTGTTTCTTTTACGATATCCCAAAACTTTTCATGCTCTCCATCCATTAATACAACCATACGGCCACTTTGCATATTGAAAGAAGTCGGTGCATGTAAAGCTGTTTTTAAAACTTCTTCAATTCTTTCTTTCGTAATTGCATCGCTCTTTGTTACTTTACGAATTGAACGACGGTTCACAATTGCTTCTTTTAAGTTTGTTGTAGTTGCTGACATAGTAATTCCTCCAAATGTATGTTTTTTTTATTTAAACAAATCAATATGATTCTTTCATGCAAGACGAATTAACAATATCCATCCGTATTACATTTCATTCCCTCAAATGAATTTGTTTTATCTTTTTCAATTTCCTTATCAATTACTCTTTGTAACGTTTCTTTACTAGCAAGCCCTTGAATGACTTCATCACCAATCATGACAGTTGGTACCGCCATAATATTCGCTTCATCATATGCATGCTGAATTGCTTCTTGATGCTTTTCTTTATATTTACGAGTTACTAAAGCATCTTTAAATTCAGCTTCAGGAAGTCCTACTTCTACCGCCAGTTTTGTTAAAACATCAATATCCTCAATGTTTTGCTCTTCTTGGAAAAATGCTGTGAATACGCGGTGATGATACTCATTTCCTAGTCCACGTTCTTTCGCAAATTGACATCCTTCGAAAGCTAAATGTGTGTATGGATGCGGTGAAACACGTGGTAAGCGCATTTCAATTCCTAATTTTTTTGCAGTAGGAAGAATGAAAGCATCCCATGAACCTAACTTATCTGGTTCGTTCCAAGGATCTATTTTAGAATATGGACTTGGACGCAATTCAAATGGCATCCATTCGATTTCCACATCTTTCTCTTTCGCTACTTCATCTAATGGGCCTTTTGCTAAAAAGCAAAACGGGCATATAAAATCTGAGTATACTTTCATTTTTACAGTCATATCTTTTACACCTTACCTTCTTTTTATTTTTAGATGTAACTGAAATAGTTACAATTTTAAGAAAAAAATATGCATTCTCTTTTAGAGACTTGCGATTATCATATTATGCATTCATTTTTTGTTGTAAAGATTCAAATAACTGCCCCATCGTAATATTTCTCAAAACTTCTTCCATCGCAGATTGAGCTTGAATTAAAATAACTTCTAACACAGCTTGAATATTTGCTCCAATTGGACAATCTGGATTTGGTTGTTCATGAATGTTAAATAGTTTGTCTTCTTCTACTACATTCACTGCATGATACACATCTAACAATGTGATTTCATGTAAATCCTTTAATAATCCCGCACCACCTGGCCCACGATTTACGTAAACAAATCCAGCTTGTTTCAAGTAAGACATTATTTTACGAATTACTACCGGATTTGTATTTACACTTTCGGCCATATAGTCTGAAGTGCAAACTGAAGATGGATTATTTTTCAAAATAGATAACATATGAACAGCTATAGAAAAGCGGCTACTAATTTTCATCGTGATCACCACCTCGATGTAATCATTATAGTTACAACGAAAAGATAAGTCAATCTTTTTTACAGATTTTTTAAAGCAAATAAAAAAGGTGTCTCATTACATTATATGAGACATCCCTTCTTATTCTGCAAACAACTCTTGGAATTCTTCAATAAATAGCTGTACAGCGAGTGAAGAATCCTTTAATGAAGGAACAGCTAAAGCAATTTCTCTCCATACTTGCGGTTCCAATTCTCTCGTTTGTATATTCTTTGGTAAACTCGTCAAAGATAACTCAGCCAAAATTGCGAGTCCTAATCCTTCTTGAATCATATTTAAAGCTGTTGTAACTGTTGAAATTATATATTCGGCCCGAAGTGGTACGTTCGCTTGTTTAAACATATCGATAATGGGTGGTTCGTACCCACCCTTACATAATATGATCGGTTCATTCTCTAAATCATCTATTGTAATAGAATCTTTCTTACAAAGAGGATGATCCTCTCTTAAGACAACAACCATTTTTCCCTTCGTTAAGGGCACAATTTCCATATCTTTATTAGGTAAAATAACAATTCCGATATCAATTACTCGTGATACTAGCCAATCTTCTACTTCTTTAAGTGTACCCTCGCAAAGAACTAATTCTAAATTCGGATACTTTTCACGAAATATATTAATCATTTTGGGTAAAAAATATGCCGAGGCACTCGGAAAACTCCCGATTCGAATTGTTCCGACTTCATGCCCTTTCTCCATCGCCACTTCTTGTTCAATCTTCTCAACGCCGTTTAAGATTTCTCTAATATGTACAAGAATTCTATTTCCAACATCCGTAACAATTAGCCCTTTTCGTTTATCGCGTATAAGAATGGTAACTCCTAACTCTGACTCAATACTTGAAATCGCATGACTTACAGCTGGCTGTGTCATATTTAACACCCTAGCAGCCTTCGTAAAACTACCTAACTCAACAGTTTTTATTAATACTTGCAGTTGTGTAATGGTCATAACTAATCACTTATACTCCTTATAAAAAAGATTCATTTTATTTATCATAGTCGATATCATATCATAGTGAAATGAATAACAACAAGGAGGTCTTGCAGTGACACAGCTTTCTCGAACTAAGACGGCCATAATTCTTACCTTTCTCGTTATTATGTGGGGAATTAATTGGCCGTTATCAAAATTCGCTTTGCATTACACACCACCCGTACTCTTTGCAGGGATTAGAACATTAATAGGAGGATTTATCCTACTTATTTTCGCATTACCGAAATACAAACAGTTAAATTTAAAGGAAACTTGGCATCTATACTTTATTTCATCTTTACTCAATATTATTTTATTTTACGGATTACAAACTGTCGGACTTCAATACATGCCCGCCGGACTATTCTCCGCAATCGTATTTCTCCAACCCGTCTTACTTGGCATTTTCTCATGGATTTGGCTTGAAGAGGCAATGTATGGCTTGAAAATTTTCGGACTTATTCTTGGATTTATTGGTGTAGGGGTTATTAGTTCTAGTAGTTTAACTGGACATATTTCTATTATCGGTGTTCTACTTGCTTTAGGCTGTGCTATCGGCTGGGCACTCGGCACAGTATTTATTAAGAAAACTGGACACCGCGTTAATGCCATTTGGATGGTAACACTTCAGCTTATTATTGGCGGACTTTGCTTAATCGGATTCGGTTCAGAATTTGAAAGCTGGTCTAACATCGCTTGGAGTATACCATTTGTAAGTGTACTACTATTCATCTCAGTCTTTGTTATTGCAATGGGATGGCTCGCTTACTTTACACTTGTAGGAGCTGGTGAGGCAAGTAAAGTGGGGGCTTATACGTTCCTTATCCCTCTTATCGCTATTATTGTAAGCTCTATTTTCTTACATGAGGCCATTACAATTAGCTTATTCATCGGACTTTTATTTATTATCGTAAGCATTTGTTTTGTAAATATAAAGCCGAAAGCACTTGCTGTAGGGCAGCAAGTTGAAGTGAAATAAATATGAGAAAGAGCCTACTGCTTGTAGGCTCTTTCTTTTTTACCATTTTATGAGTACAGTCACTTATAATCTTGACAAAAGGAAAATTTTTCTTTTTTATTGTATGATGATAATTAAGTAGTAAAAATATTATCTCTAATACACATGGATGGACTAACCATTCTAATCATAAGGGGGAATTATATGGTTTTACAGTATAAAGAATTTGGAGATTCAAGCTCTCCACTTATGGTTTTTATTCATGGGGGTGGAGTCAGTGGATGGATGTGGGACAAACAAATTAAACATTTTACTAACTTTCACTGCCTTGTTCCTGATTTACCTGAACAAGGGAAAAATAGCAACAAGGAACATTTTTCAATTAACTTTAGTGCTGAAAAAATCATTGAATTAATTAAAGAAAAAGGACAAGGTAAAACTGTTATAGTAATCGGCTTTTCGTTAGGTGCTCAAGTATTAATTGCAATGCTCAGCATGAAATGAAACCAAACTTAATTCAATACGCTATGATAAATAGCGCATTAGTTAAACCAATTCCTTTCGCTAAAACATTAATAAGATCCCTTGGCTTAACCTACCCACTTATAAAGAGTAAGTCGTTTTCCAAAATACAAGCAAAATCAATGTACATAGATGAAAAAAACTTTGATAACTATTATCATGACAGTTGTCAAATAAGTAAAAATACATTTGTGAAGATATTAGAAGAAAATATGTCGTTTACAATACCACAAGGCTTCGAGAATGCTAATAGCAACATATTAGTAACGGTTGGAGAAAAAGAAAAAAATATCATGAAAAAATCGATGACTGAAATCCTTGAAGGCAATCCTAATTGCACAGGTATTATTATTCCTAAAGTCGGTCATGGAATCTCTTTAGCGAATCCCAAACTATTTAATACTTTAATTGAAAACTGGCTCGAACATGATAACCTACCCGAGGAAGTAATGACAGTCAATTGAGTTCCTTCTCTTAATAAACCATGTTGTATTTGTAGCTCTAATCCCCCCTCGAAGCTACTTAATCTCAAAATTTTATTAACAAAGGTCTCATTACTTTCAATGAGACCTTTCAATGTTCCCTACTTTTTACGACGTACTACAAAAATACACGTACATACCGACGATACAATCGCCAAAATAGATAAGACAATTGCTATTGTTTGCATATTACTTGTACCTTCATTTTTTTCCACACTAGATACTTCACCATGTTCTCCTGTTAATGATGTACCTTTTGCAATCGTAGTAAGTGAATGCGGCTTCTCAGCTTTCTCATCGCCTGTCCATTCAATAATTTCTCCATCTTTATATTGTTGATATGCATTCCAAGCTATTTGTTGCTCTTTATCTGGATTTTTAGCAACGAAAGTAAATCGTTGGAACTGGCCAGGTAAAATCCCTTCTCCTGTTGCTTCCCATATTACAGTTTTAACTTTTCCAGCTGCATCTTTTTGTTCTTCCACTTTCCACCCTGGCACTGGCTCGTACTGTTGAAACTCAACTCCAGATGGTATTTTTAGTGTGACTTTTGTTGTTGCCATATTCTTTTCAACAGGTACCTTTATTGTATACGTCTCCCAAGAGCTAACGTCAGACGTTGCTGGTTTTACAGTCACATGAGCACTTACAGGTAACGAAAAAATTCCCATTGCAATTATTGTCACTATCATTGTTGTTCCTAATTTTTTTATACGTTTCATTTTCTTATAACTCCTTTTCCTCTGTAACTTCTCTTTATCTGCCACCTACAATAAATTTATAATCTATATCGAAACTATCAAGGAATTTTGTTAACCCATGAACATGTATATTCCAGTTTCCTGTCATGTTAATATACATTCCTTCCGCTTCATATTCTCCCGGTGACACTGCCGAAACTTTAAATGAACCTTTGCCCATATTCATATCTAAAGATTGAGTCGTCAATACAATTTGTTCCATATCAGTAACAGGCTGTCCATTCTCATCCTTCAAAGTAATATGAAATGTATTCTGTCCTACCTTATTAGGACTTACATGTAAAGTAAGTTCATATCCATTATCTAATTGTTTACTCTCTGTAAAAGGTCCCGTAGGAGGCATCGGCGGCGTTTGTACATTTGTCATAAACGCTACGATTACAAAAACGATAATTCCAATGATAAACTCTACTTTCACCGTAGCTCCTAACCTTTGCTGCGCTCGCATTCTCCCTTTCACATAATGAATAATTCCCAATATCCCCATACACACGAATAAAAGTATCTTTGCTAATAAGGCCAATCCATACTTCGTATCAAATAGGGAATGGATCGTGGGAATAAAAAATGTACTGTTAAAAAGACCCGTTAATAAAATCACTATGACAGCACCTGTTGCCCACGGTGAAAAACGCTTAATCGCATCCCAATACATAGTCCACTTGTCATCCGCTTTACGTAAAAGAAGAACAATCGATGATAGCCCCCCAATCCATAACGAAGCTGCGAATAAATGTAGAAAGTCCATAACGACAGCAATTTCTTTAAACTTTAATCCATATGCATGACTATTGAAGGCTTTCATAACAAGTAACCCAATAAATAATACAATTGGAATGCTCCATACTTTAAAAGATGAAAGCTTTTCACGCTTCACCGCAAAATATGTAACAATTATAAGCGTACTAATAAGAGCCATTTGAGTTATCCATACATAACCAAAAACAGATAGCTGTAATGTTTCTTTTAATAATATAGGATCGAATGCTTCTAACCATGAAACATCAGCATTTATTTTCGCCTGCAATGGTAGATTGAATAGTAAACTAATAAATATCCCAAATAATGATATCCATATTATTCTCTTACTCCTTGATTGAACTGGGGTTGCATTCCCTTTATACATAATAAGATTAAAGAATAGAACTCCTAAAAATAGTGAGAAACTTGTATATAGAACCTCACGTTCCATGATCATATCGATTTGCGGAACATAGCCCATCTCTTCTACTTGTATATCGTCTGTTCCCGCTTCTGCTAATCCAATCCGGAATGGAATAACTCCTTGAATCGGATGCCCGTCAGCTGAAATAGCTTTCCACTGAATAGAGTAAAGACCATTTTTGAGATTCTCTTTTAACCCAGCTTCTAATAATTTTTTGTTTTTCTTATCAATATGAGCATCTTTTAAATCTACTCTTTTACCTGAGGTATCTCTTACGAACAATGTATTAAAACTTGAAACTTGTATGTCCTCATCGAATTCAATTTTCACAATAGATGGTGCTTTTTTCAACGTTTCATTTTCAGTAGGGTTTGATTTCACAACATACGCATGAGCAGATGTGCTTTTTGGTATCAATATGATAAACACGCACGCTATTAATAGCCATGCCCCTAACCTTCGCATTACTTTCACAATCATTTCACTTCTTTCTTTTTCGTCACTACACTTTCATTACTTTTTACTTCCCAAGTTTTATTTCTTGATAAAATATTAACCTGATTAAGTATAAGGATCTATTTATTATCACTCTCTATTTATTCCTCACCTCTATACTTCCAATATAATAGTAGCTACCTTCATAGATATTACTAATATTTTTAAAGTTGATTATCATTATAGCATAAAATATATTTATGTAAGTTTCTAAAGAAGAAAAGTTATCGTGAATCATTTGTGAAAAAAATGTGAAATAAACTCCCATATAAAGAGAAATACACAAATTAAAAAGGTGTTACGTTATTACGTAACACCTTTTCTCAAGGATAAACTTCCTTTACTTCTCTTCCGGATAATCACAATACTCAATGATTGTTCCCTCTGTATCCGCTGGGTTAAGATAAATTAATCGTCTACCATGTTTATTAATTCGAAGGGTATGCTCTAACGTTCGAATGCCTTGTTCCTTTAATTCTTCTAAAGCTACATCTAAATCATCTACACGATACGCAACATGATGGACACCTTTCCCTTTTTGCTTTATAAATCGTGCTATTGGAGAAGTTGTATTATTCGTTGGCGCAAGTAATTCGATTCTATCACCATCAACTTCAAGAATAGCTACTTCGCTTTCAACACCGGGTGCTTCACTTACGTATCGATCTATTAAAGTTCCTGATAAAACCTTTTTATAAAAATGTATCGTACTATCTATATCACGAACTGCGATGCCGATATGATCAATTGTTTTTTTCATTTCATTTCCCCTACTACTTTATTTTTTCTCATTATTAATAGTAACAAAAAAAGTTATAGAATCAAATTCTATAACTTTTTAAATTTAACCTATTTTCTTATTCGCACTAGCTGCTGGTTGAACTTGATTTTTCGCTTTTAAAATGCTAATGCCATATCCGATAAATCCACCGATAATCGCTGGGAAGATCCAGCCTAATCCTACTTCCTGCATCGGAAGGAATTTAGTGAACACACGGCTTACTACTTCAATGTTAACTCCAGCTGCACTTAATCCATCAAATAAGCTGATGATAAACGTTACGATTAAACTCACTTGATAAACTTCAGCTCTTCCTTTGAATAATGAGTGGAAGAATGTTAAGAAAATCAACACGATTGCTAGTGGATAAATTGCTGTTAATACTGGAACAGAAACTGCGATTAATTGCGTTAATCCAACATTTGCAACAATAGCACTAAACACACATAACGTAATTGCAATTGCTTTGTAAGGAACATTTGGAAATAACTTATGGAAGAATGAAGAGCATGCTGATACAAGTCCCACACTTGTTGTTAAACAAGCAACTGTAATCATTAACCCTAATAATACTCCGCCATATGATCCGAAATAGTAGTTAGAAACTTTTGCTAATACTTCTCCGCCGTTTTCTAAATGTCCAAGCTTCGCAACGCTTGAAGCTCCCATATAAGAAAGAGCTGTATAAATAATTGCTAAAATAGATGCAGCGATCAGTGTTGCTTTTGCACAAACAACCATAATTTGTGTTTTCGTTTTCGCACCTTTTTCTTTAATTGCATTAATGATGATGATTCCGAATACGAATGATGCAAGCGTGTCCATCGTTAAGTATCCTTCTTGGAATCCTTTAAAGAATGCATGTGATGTATAAGCTTCCACTGGTGCTTGCATATCTCCAATCGGATGAATAAAAGCAACGATTACTAAAATACCGATGAATGTCAATTTAATTGGCGTTAATATTTTTCCAACAATATCGACAATTTTCGCAGGATTTAGCGAAAAAAAACAAGTGATGCTAAAGAATATAATTGTGAAAAGAATTAAAGGTGTAGAACCTAATCCCTCTGGCATAAAAGGCTTAAGACCAATTTCATAAGAAACATTTCCTGTTCTTGGTATTGCAAATAACGGACCGATTGCTAAGTATAAAACTGTTGTAAACACAATCCCAAACACTGGGTGAGCACGACTTGCTAATGACTGTAAATCATCTTTACCTGAAAAACCAAATGCTAATACACCTAGTAATGGTAAACCTACTCCTGTTACTAAAAATCCAGCGTTAGCAATCCATACATTCTCTCCTGCCGATTGACCAAGCATCGCTGGGAATATTAAATTTCCCGCTCCAAAAAATAGTGCAAATAACATTAATCCGATAACTACTATAAACGAAAATGGTACTTTATTCGCCATAATATAACCCCCATTCAAATTTCCTTATCTCATTTTCCAATTTTAACTAATTGAATTTTCTGAATATTTAATTTAAGTATCAACTATTCTTGAACTTATTATAGTTTGATATATAATATTTTGCAATACTATTTTCAAACTTTTCTTTTATTTTATAAATATACATTTTTTAACATAGGGAATAGACTAAAAAACCAACATGGTCATCCATGTTGGTTTTTACATTTACTATCATTATTTAAAATTTCGCCGCTACTTTCTTAACGTTCTCTAAACCTTCTTCAACAATTTGCTGTGAGCGATCTGGATATTGATTGTGTCCTTCAATTACAACTGTCTCTGGATTGGTAATTCCCCAGAACCCAAGTACGTTTGTAACGTAATTAACAGCCATTTCCATAGGAGCCATTTGTTCAGAAGAGTAATCTGAACCACGAGCGCCTAAAACAACTACTTTCTTATCACCAGCTAAACCTTCTGGACCGTTCGCTGTATATTTAAACGTTTTTCCAGCTTGAGAAAGATATGAAATATACGTAATTAATGGTGCTGGTACTGTAAAGTTCCATAATGGGAACGCAAATACAACCTTTTCAGCCTCTAAAAATTGATTTAAATATTTATCTACTGTAGCAACTGCCTTCTCTTCTTCAGCTGTTATCTCCATTCCTTGACTAGGTTTATATCCACCTGAAATAGCGATATTTCCGTAATACGGAAGATCTAATGCAAATAAATCTAACTCCGTAATTTCTGTATTCGGATTTGCTTCCTTATAAGCACTTACAAATGTTTCATACATTTTTGAACTAATTGCTTGCTCCGCTGGACGATCGTTCGCTTTTACAAATAATACTTTTGACATAGTTTTATTCTCCTCTACTTTTGTATTTTCTTCTTTTTTACCAAATAATGAGCTAAATAATCCCATTCTCTTCACCTAAACTTTCTTATCATATTCATTATTCATCAGCATTAAAAATCTTATTCTAAGAAAAGGTTTCATCATGTCCTGCTGAAACTATCTCATTTAAATACATTATTTAAACCGAAGTTTTAACTTTTATTTATTTAATTACCTTATGTAAGTGAGTATAGTATAACTACTTACTTTAGTCAAGTAACTTTTTAAAAAGCAAAAAATCTCGAATTAAAAATAATAAAGAAATATATTTCCTCAGTCAAAATGATAAATTCAAAAACACATAAGTGAAATACCTTGTATAATACAACTAGAGAGGGAAATTCATCTATAGCGAGGATTTATTAATGAGTACTTTAGAAAAGATTCAAACCTTTATCATTCTTGCAGCTGTTATATTCGGGGTTACATTAGGACAATTTAATATAATACATATGTATTCAGAAAAATTTATTGTCCCCTTCTTATTTTTAATGCTTTATGGATTATTCCTCAGCATCCCCTTAAAGGATATAAAAAACGGATTCCGCAACTTAAAATTCGCTGGAACAAGCCTAGGTATTAACTTTATATGGACACCTTTTCTCGCTTGGGGATTAGGTGCGTTATTTCTTTCAGATCACCCAGTACTTTGGGTTGGCTTTATTATGTTAATGGTTACTCCGTGTACAGATTGGTATTTAATTTTCACAGAGATCGCAAAAGGTAACGTCGCATTATCTACATCAATTCTACCGGTAAATTTAATTTTACAAGTATTATTGCTACCAATTTATTTGTTTTTATTTGCTGGTGTAATGAAAGCAGTAGAAATTTCTATTTTAGTAGAAAGTATTGTTATTGTACTTGTTTTACCATTTTTACTTGCACACGCTACAAAATTCATTATGCATAAAATGAAAAAAGCTGAAACACTTGAGAATAAACTCATTCCGTTTTTCAGCTCTGCTCAAATTATATTTTTAAGTTTAGCAATATTAGCGATGTTTGCCTCACAAGGTAAGTATTTATTACAAAATATGAATGTTGTTTTATTGTTACTTATACCAGTCTTACTGTTCTTCATGATTAACTTTATACTAGGACAGTTTATAGGACGTATGATGCATTTATCCTATGAAGACACCGTAAGCCTAAGCTTAACAACATTAGCGAGAAACTCGCCTGTTGCACTCGCAATTGCTGTGACTGCTTTTCCAGACGAACCTCTTATTGCACTTGCCTTGGTCATTGGGCCGTTAATTGAATTACCTGTGCTTGCTAGCATTTCGCAAGTGTTGCTGCTTATTAAGAAAAAAAAGCAATATACATAATAAAAAACGTCCCACTGCGGGACGTTTTTTTATTGTCGAGAAATTATAGAATTAACGATACTTATCGTCTCTTACTCATTAATAAAAATGATATAATAAAAGATTAACTTTTCGTTACATTAACAGAGCCTTTCTAATTAAAAATTATAGGAAAAGTAAATATAACGAAAGCTGCCCAAAATCCGTATACCGGCAAATACTTAGTAACGGCATCTTGGATAGTTGAAGGTCCGGATTTGTTTTGTAGAAAACGCATATAGGAGAGCATAATCCAAATTAGATTTGCCCAGATAAGTATGTTTACTCCTAAAGCAGCAAGTCTATTAGGCGTAATCCCATAAGAAGAAAGTCTGAACACGATTGCTGACAAAGCCACACTGTCAATGATAAGTGCAAGAACAATTAAGGCAAAATTTATATAATCTGAAATGTTCTTTTTCTCGTCTGAGTCGCTCTCGATAATGGAAAATATGGTAACGGCCAATACACCAAGGAGTATTCCGTTGAAGACTATCAGGAAATTGCGGTCCAAGAATGGATTTTTTCCGACCCATATAACCGTTATTAGATAGAGCAACAATGTGATCAGGACAAGTGGACTAAAAATTTTAGCTATATATGGTGTAATATTCTTAGCAAGTTTCAGATTCATTGATACCAGGTATGCAGCCACAATAGCAAGAGCGGCAGCACCAAATAAAACAACATTACTAAAATAGAAGTCTTCTATATTCAAGTCAACAAACCTAAATAACTGCATGGTTAATGCTGCTAGTACCATTCCGCTAACTGCCATGCTGGCGTAGAGAATACAATATTCCAAATTAAATTTAATATAGGCTAATCTTGTACTGCCTTTTGAATATTCATTCCCTGTAAATGCAAGCCCTACCAATACCCATAAGAATATGGGAAAGTGTAAATAAGCAAGGATAATACTGTCTTTATAATTTAATGGCAGCATATTAAGATAAAACCCGGAAATTAGGAACAACGCTGCAAGAAAATAAATAATACTTTTTTTCGGAGTATTATTGTAAACAAAATAGGCAGCAATAAAGGGAATTATACCAAAAGCCAGGTTAATCGGAGCAATTGCTTCCTGTTCGACAAAATGGAAAATGATTCTGGTGCTTATCCCGGCCAGAATAGCTAAAATGCCCATGAATAAGAAACCTTTTTGAAACAATGAAGATTTTTCTATATTTGCCGTCTCCTTGAAATGTAACCTTTCATACCAAGCACCTAGCACCTGAGAGTCAGGGTTTTGGGCCCATGCTTGTGAGAATGACTTTTTAAAAGCTTTCGGGTCTTTTCTATACATTCTCTCCAACTCATGAGGGTTATCCATATTTTCAATAATCAAATTGTTAATGTCCATATTTATACCTCCTCTAATTTTAAAAATAACGTTGTTACCTTTTCCATAAAAAGCACCACACTTATTTATTATGATTTTGATTTTAATATATATTTTATCGTTTTGCAATAAATTATTATTATTTTAGATAATATTTTTGTTGTGTATTTTCGTTCCAAGCAAAAACAAAAAGCATTCCTCATTCAAAGAAATGCTCTATAACTTTTTATAAACATCTGTGTAAGCTACTTTCAGTTGTGCTCTTCATTGCTTGTTTCCATTTTCTAATTTCTTATTTTTCCTTTATATAAAAGAAATGATCAAAATGATATAAACG
>NZ_JBALMG010000148.1:0-1468 GCF_036963225.1 Bacillus sp. JJ783
TTGCTTCAATATCTTTTGTGCTTTTTTTCGTACTTTTCTTTGCTTCCACCATTTCCGATACAAGTGTATTTATAACTTTGATATATTCGTGACTGCTTTGTTCCAATAAACGGATTTGTCCTTTTGTTGGAATCAATTTCACTTTCACTGTTAGGGTCTGTGACATACGTTTCATCCCCTTGTTTTTTTGATTTTCAACATCGTGTTCATTTGATACATTTCTAGCAATCAGAACAAAATCAGAACGTGTTTATAAACTTTACAACTGCATGAAACGAGGATGTTTTCCTCTCAAACACTTTGAAACATTCTTCTATCATCATTTATTCTAGTTATATCATTTATTTTCGAAAAATTCCAACAAAACACCCGAAGAAACTACCTATACTTTGGATACTTAAAGTACCACGAATCTTGCGATTTTTAGTGGTACTCCGTATCCAACCTCACTTTCATCCCATGCCTAAAGGCAATGGGCTTTCTTGTTCGGGAAAAGCTGTAATTTTTATATAAGTAGCCACCTCTGTAATATGTAAACAGTGTGTATGTTCAATTTCATGACCATTACGACAAAAAAATCACCAACTTCTTTACGTACAGGAAATCGGTGATTTTTGTTTAAATAGTCCCTTAAGGAACTATCAGTTTTTTGTTATGTTCAGATTTTCCAAAACTAGTTTCTTATACTCATCACATATGGATACATTGGATCTCTTAATTCAAAGTCATACGTTTCTCCATTCACAATTCCTACCACCTTCTCACTATCATATAAATTGAGTAAGAAACCGGCCATTTGTTCAGCTGTATGGAACTTAGGAACAACATTATCATATTCAAAATTATCAACATCATAAGACCGTTTTGCAAATTCGGTCTCTGTAGCAGCAGGAGCCAACACTTTTGCTTGCATTGCCGCTCCTTTTTCTTTTAATTCTTGTGCTAGACCTTCTGTAAAGGCACTTACATAGAACTTTGTCGCGCAGTAAGTCACAGCATCGGCCACAATCCTATATCCTCCTCCTGAAGATATATTGATAATTTGAGTTCCTTCAACATCTGCATAATCACGTACATAAAGAGAGGACAGAACGGTTAAAGCCTCAATATTCAAGTGAAGCATCGTCTCAATTTTATTTAACTTTTGCTCCCCAATGGAAGCAAAGTTTCCAAATCCAGCATTATTAATCCAGGTGTCGATTTGATAAACCTGAAGACTTTCATAGAATTCATAAACATTTGCAGTAACAGATAAGTCAACGGTTCGAATGACAACATCCAGGTCTGGATTAATTTCAGCCACTTTTGACTTTAATTTTCCTAATTCCTCCGTTCTGCGTGCTGCTATAATTAAGTTTTTTCCACGAGTCGCAAAAGCAAGAGCGGTTTCATATCCAATTCCTGAGCTAGCCCCTGTAATAACTGTATATTTCATATAAATCCCTCCTGAATTTTATCCAATTGATTT
>NZ_JBALMG010000148.1:1528-1990 GCF_036963225.1 Bacillus sp. JJ783
AACTCTAAGTCAAGAAAAATTTATATGGAGGTTTCTTATGTACACTATTGGTGAAGTGGCTAAAATGTTAGAGATAAGTACATATACATTACGGTATTACGAAAAAGAAAAAATTATAATTCCTGTTCGTAACATTAACGGAGACAGACGATATAACGATTCACATATTAAATGGCTGCAATTTGTTATCAAGTTAAAAGAAACACAAATGCCAATTGCGAAAATAAAGAAGTATGCTGCATTAGCTTTGGAAGGAGAACATACCACGACAGAGCGTTTAAATCTTTTAGAAGAACATAAACACTCTATTAAGGAACAAATTAGAACGTTAAAAGCTGCGGATGAGATGCTTGAATATAAAATTACCACTTACAAAGATTTCATCAATAAACGAGATTAAATACAGGTTTTATAAGGAAAATCGCCACAGATCTATGGAATAGAAAGAACCATAACCTTGCC
>NZ_JBALMG010000148.1:2044-5030 GCF_036963225.1 Bacillus sp. JJ783
CCTTTTCACATCTATTCTATTAAAAAACTGACTAAGAAAATTCTTTTTAAATTTAGTATATTGAAAGGTAATAAAATTCCCACCTTCCTTTAAAATTTTGGTGGTAGTTAATAATATTTTTTTTGAAACATTTGGGGGTAAACTAGAAAAAGGAAGACCAGAAACAATATAGTCTGCATAAGGAATGCAATAGCCCTGTAGATACTCGTCAATATTTTCCGCAGACCCTAATACAATGAATACATTTTTCTCTTTTTTATATTTTTCTTTCAATAATAAATAAAACTCTTTATTATTTTCCACTAATAAAAGAGTAGTATTCGAACTTCGTTTTTCAAGCAATTTATTCGTGAATACACCCGTACCTGGCCCATATTCAACAATATATTTAGCTTCCTTAAAATTGATGCTTTCCACCATTTTATCTGCAAGAAACTTTGAACTTGGAAGTACTGCACCAACGTTTCTTGGATTCGTTATATATTGAGATAAAAAAGACAGAGGCTTCATATTTAATCACTCCAATAGTTTGAATTTACTACTATAGTTTAAAATTCAAACCTGAAGAAACTATAGTGACATCCTTAAGAATCCTTAAGATTTGAATAAGCTCTCTAAAAATAGTTTTTCTTAAAGGACATACCTTATAAAAACTCCCTCTCTCCCCTTTACCATAGTTTTTTCAAACGTCAGATACAGAAAACCATATATTTCTCGTTCGCTTTTCAAAGAAAACCTATAAGATTACCAGTAATTATACACATACTTGCGGTCATATCCATGAAAAATTCGTCGGTGCAACGTTTTGTAAGGCTAAACTTGTTACATAATTGGATTTACAATCATTATGTCCGTACATTTTCATATTCCGTACAACCTAATCATCTTTTCATCCATAGCACTTTTGAAGGTACTTCTCCTACTACAGCCCACTTTATATACCGCGAATCAAGTCTTTTTTTAATATATGAAACAATTACATAAAAGTTACGAAGATCTACACAAATAATAATCACACAAGGTCATCACTCAAAGTGACAAACATAATGACTCCCATGCTCTATTCTCGTTAATCTGCATAAAAGGAATCCCATGCTCGCGTAAATAATGCGTAAGCCGTAATGTAACAAAAAGCCTTTATTTTGATCAAACTTTCTTTCAAATCTACAATTAGAAAAAACTCTGTAAAATTTTTTACAGAGTTTTTTTCTAATTATTTATTGTTTTACATATCGAATACGAACGTTATCGTCCATGTGATAAATTTGTAATGTATTACCATCGTAGTTTTGTAGTTTATACATTACACTGTCATTTGTTAGCTTCACTTCTTGACCGTCTTTAACTGCTTTTGTTATTTTTAAGGCTAACTGGAATGACGGAACATCTACTGTATATGTTCCTGTTAAGTAGTTATCCTTATTCGGATAAGAACCATTCGCATAAGACTCAAATGTCTTATCACCTTTTAGTACTAACGTAGTTTTTACGCCACTACCGTAATCAATACCCCAATTACCAATAATTTCAGTACCGTCTTTTATGTTCTTTTGCATGTTTCCATAACTAATTCCTAACTCTTCAGATGTACCAATTGTACCTACGAATACGCCAGTTTTAGCTTGACTTTTATCTGTCTGAGCCTGACTACCAGTAGTTGGGTTTGCTGATATAGAACCACTAGAACTACTTGTTGTACTGGAAGGTTTATCTGTAGTTGTACCACCGCTTACTTCGGATCTTAACTTATCGAATGTAGGTTTCCAAATATGTTTTGCTTCCTCTAGTTTTGTATTTGCTTTATCTAAGATTTCCTTATCAGTCTCTAAGCTGAAACCTTTATCGTTGAATAACTTCTCTATTTCACCGAATGTTTCTCTTAGTTTACCTGTCGCTTTTTCAATCTCTTTTTGTTCTTCTTTATGTTTTTGCGGTGCGTAAATCTTCTCTATCTTATCAAATACTTTATAGATGTCTTTAATACTATCTAATACCTCAGCTTTTGATTTACTTCCATTTCTCAAATCTCTTACAGAAGCATCATAGTAATCAAATCGTCTTAACATATCCTGTTCAATGTCTAATAAATATTGTGCATAATCTTCATCTAAAACTCGAACCTTTTGAACATCTTTACTTTCTTCTTTCGAATTGGTTGATTTTTCTTTCGTTTCAGAAGCCTTAGATTTACTTGTTTCTTCTGTCTTTTCTTCTTTACTTGCCGAATCTTTTACTGTAACACAACCACTTAATAATATGGCAACTGGAACTGCAGCAGCTATTAGTTTTTTCACTTTCATACCTCATACCCCTTTAAGTAATTTATTCTTAGTTAGTTTTGCTACCGATACTCTTCGCTGCTTCTTCAAACAGTTTTGAGCCTTCTTGTGCTTTACTTAATGATTGATGCATTTTACTCTCGTCTTCTTGGTCTAATGCATCAAAGAGAAGTTGGAAACAATCCGCATACAGTTCCATTGACTGCTTTATCTTCGCCTGTTCTCCCTGTAACTCAGGAGGTGCTTGTAGATTCTTCAGTTTCGTTGTAGTTGCCTTTGCTCCACCTAAACTCAGTTGTACTTCACTTTTCTTTTGTTTGTATGACTTTACGTCTGAACCTGCTATTCCTTCAATTAATTTCATTGTATCTTCAATTTGAGTAGCACTGTTTATGATATCTGACTTATACCTTTCAACATCTGAACCAGTTACCTTACCAGTTGAAGAACTGGAAGAACTAGAAGAAGAGCTTGGTTGACTACTTGATGAACTACTGTTTGTACCCTCACCTTTCGCTACAGATAAGCTATCCTCTTTCTTGCTATCAGTTGACTTACTCTCTTTCTCAGAAGTCTTACTCTCTTTCTCTACCTTTTGCGTTTCTTCTTTCTTTGGTTCAGCTTTCTTACCATCAGTTTCAATTGTAATACAACCACTCAATAACATAACTGGTAACGCTAAACTTACTAATTTCTTTGCTTTCATG
>NZ_JBALMG010000149.1:0-8837 GCF_036963225.1 Bacillus sp. JJ783
TTATATATAAGCCTTATATATAACAACTCAATATAAGGCTTATATATAATGACTTGATATACGTCTTACAATGATGTAATATATTTTTAGGAATAATTAACCAACGTTTTAAGGGGAGGACAACTTGAACGAGGTATTAAGTGAAAAATATAAACAAAACAAATTTACTGAAGAAGTTGTAGAAATGTTTGCAGACATTATTGAAGAAGACGAAATACTCTACAATGTGTTTCATTACATAGGATCTCAAGTAAACAAACAATACCAAGAGACAAAATATATGAGAGGTATTTCAATAAATGAGATAGTAGAAAGTGTTGTTATTGATAGGAGAGTAAAGAAACCTAAGGGTAAATCCTATTCATTAGAACTCGAAAGAACTAACATTTCAAGAAGATCGGCAGAAGGTAGTGTTGCTACTTTAGCTTCAATGTCATTAATAACAGAAAAAATTATGCATCCGTATAAGTTTTTAATTTCAACTATTAGGGGACAACAAGTATTAATTGAATTAGGGAAACGTAAAAACAGTAATGAGAATAAGGGAGAGATAAAATAATGGCAAAAAACTTTCTGAAAAACGAAGTAGCAGTAAAAATGACTATGGTTGGTTTTGGTCAAGCTGGAACTAGAATGGTAGATAAGTTTGCTGAGTATAAACATACAGACGGTACAGCAGTTTATAATTGCCTAGCATTGAATAGTAATGATGGGGATTTAGCTGAACTGAAAAATGTGCCGAAAAGTAACCAAGTTTCACTAAAATTAGGTGGTTTAGGTAAGAATCCTGAGCGTGCTGTAAAGGTTTTAGAATCTAATGAAGAAGCTAAAGATAAACTAAAAGAATTTATAACGGAACGTGTTAGACCAACTGATGAATTAGTACTATTTTTTGCAGGTTTAGGTGGTGGTACAGGTACATCTACAATTATTCAAGCAATTGAAGAATTCTCTGCTTTTCATAATAAACCTGTAATTGCTGAAGAACTTAAAAGTATGGCAATGAAAATTCCTAGAGAAGAATTAATAAAAAATCAACAAAAGTATGCAAGAATTGCTTTCAATAATGCCATTGAGCGTAAAGATTTTATTAAAATGGGTATTGTGGTTACACTTCCAGTTAGAGCGGATGGGCCTGATGTACTAAGACAGGTGAATAAATTTTCACAAGAAATTTGGAAGTTAGCTAATGATCCAGCAAAAGGCGTTGCATTTGTTGTATTTGCAGATAACCAACATTTCTATGATGAGTTTAAAGGATTAAATGAAAATGAGAAAAAAGGCATTGGAAACTCACGAGACTATGCAAATCAGCGTATTGGAGATATTATTCATGAGTTAAACACAGCTGCAAACGGTTCAGGAACATCAGTAATTCTAGATTCTCAAGACTTTAAACGAATTTTACTAGAAAGAACAGGCTGTTTAGTAATTAATAAGGTTTCACGTAATATGAATCAAATTGAAAACAGTAAAGAAATTGTAGATATGTTCTCAGAATCATTGAAAGGAAGTTCATTCCATCACCCTATTGACCTGATGAAGACAAATGAAAATGGAGATTTAGAGGCATCGAAGGTACATCATTTTGGTATGTTAGCAATTCTAGATGAACAGAAGAACATTGATGATTCATTTATGGATGATGCAAAAGTAGAAGTAACAAATAAACTCCCAATCAATGGAACTGTTTTTAATGGTTATTTAGTCAGTAAAAATGACTTTATGGGTAGCGTATATACTTTCTATAAGACAGATGCACTACCATCTCGATTATCTAAAGGATTAGTTGAAGAATATAATGAATTTAAGGAAAAACAGAGTCAAATTCATTATACAAAGTCTCAAATTACTACTATTGAAGCGCAAGATTCGGATGATGATTTCAATATTAACTTTGGTGATTACTTTGAATTAGAACCAGTTAAAGATGAAGAACCACAAACGCAAAATGATGAAGAATTAGCAGCATTTATGGATCCTGATAAGATGTTTGGAACAAAATAAAAAATAAGCCTGGAATTTTCCAGGCTTATTTTTCTGTTTTCATTACACTTTTCATGTATTCAATCATGTTCTCATCGATATAGTTTTCTATGAAAAGTTGTTTTCTCGCAAGATCTTCCTCTTTTTTAAACCAACCAACTTTTTTAATACGAGTTTCTTCTGGTTGTGCACTCCACTCTCTTTCAGCTTGTTTTCTTAACTCTGTACGCGCTCTATGTTGAATTATCATATTATCTAGTCTTTCTTGTCTTTGGCGCTCTTTTAGCATTTCAGGGTCTTCTGGTTCAGGTAGGACTGCACGTATAGCATCTTCAAACTTCCCTTGATACTCTAATTCAATATGTTGTAAATGCATTTGAATCTTTTGCTCTACTATTCTTTCAATAGTCGCTGCAGCTTCCTGCATGTTTAATTGAGTTGAGACTTCACTGGTTTGATTTTCTGGAGAAACTGGTCTTAGTTCAAATTGATGTGGTAAAAGCTCAATAATTGCATCTAGCGACCACTTTTCATCTCTCTTCTGCTTGATAAATAAAGCTATGTCTAAATCCAGGGTGTTATATAACTTTTCATTTGTATTATTGGTTCTTAATGTTCCGTGTAACCCCTTTTCCTCTAGGATATTGAACCAATTGTATACAGTGTTATGATGTCGGCCTACTAGTTTTGAAAACTCTGTTATGCGCCATGCTTTTTCAAATGCATCTTCATGAATAGAGTTTGTATTATTGGGTTCCGTATGTTCAGTTGTATTTTGGTTACCTTGTTCAATCATTGTTATACCTCCTTGAAATATAATGGCCACAGTAAAATGGAATTAACATAGAAATTGAGATTAACATGTTAAGTGTTTTTTCGATGATATAAACTCAAATACCTCTATCGATTGACATTCACATGAAATATATCATTGATATGTAAAGTATCACTCGTTAACATGACGTTGATAAATAAGAGTTTGAAACCAACTATTGTTAATGTCTTATTAATAATTTGTTAGTCATTTATGATTATTGTTGCTATGAAATTAACAAATTAGCCTACAATATATTAATGATAAGAAAATATGAGTGATTTGTAAATAAATTATAAAGATATAGCATTAAATTTAAAGACTTAAAAGCTAAAAAATATGTATAAATGTAAAATAAAAAGCCAATACTAATAGTAAATGATGGCCTACATTTATTATAATTTATGATGCTTGGCAGTAGAAAACTAAAAACTATATAGTTAAATGGTTTCAGTGGGTCTTTAGAATGCACATGAAGGTTAATGCGGGTTATTGATGATTGTGACAGTTAGTTCGGGGTTCGATTTAATAATGTCGTTGTATTAAAGCTGTTAATACCCTTTACAAGTGATCTTCATATAACCAATATTGATTCATTCAATAGTTACTTTTAGATTAGAAGTAATAAAAAGCGATTTATTGTTTTTTATTACTATCAAAATACTTTCAAAAATGTTATCTTCTCCGGCTTATCCAGTGAATTTTGCTATAAGAAAATGCCTCTTAATTGATATAGACGCCCAAAACGCTATTTGTATATATAATCTTAACTTTAGAGTCATTAATTGTTAATGTCATGTCAATATAAATTAATAGTAGTTTCATATCAACTATCATTAATTGATAGCTAGTTCTATTGATATGTTAATCTCAGGTTATATATCAATGATAAACAAAGAGAAAACTGTGGGTTTTTGGTGTCATTAATAAGAAAGTAACGAATATACGTAGTTCTTGTTATTTCTAACCACAATTATAGTTTTCTTTTTGCTTTATCATTAGAAATCTGCAGCGATATATGGATCTTCGGCTAATACATAGAACTCGAAAATCCGAGCTTTATGTATTTATGCGTATTTCAACTACATATTTGTTAATGTCATATTGATGTTAAGTAAAGAATTGTTGATATAAGATCGATAATAAAAACAGCAATCCGCTCAATGTGTTGTTTTTAGGCTACATGTCAATGATAAACATAGGGTAAAAGTTATTGAATTGCTGTAATTATTTATAATTGCGATCTAATTTTTAAACTATGTTTTGATAATATCGAAACATTTTCCGGGATAGCTCGTCATTAAATCCACTCCGAGAAAACTGCTACAGAAGACAAATTTCAACCAATGTAAATTTTAAAATCTTGACAGCTATAAGCGTTTCTCCTTTTTGACACCTTATTGTTAATGTTATGTCAATACCAATTAGGAATAATATTGATAACAAAAGTAAACAAACACCTAACATGTCAATCTCAATTGACATATCAATGACAAACAGGAAGTGAAAACCTGTATATTTTCATTGGTATCAACATGAGATTGATAATTGTGTGGTGTTTCTTTACTATGTCTTACTAGCATCGAAACATTTTTAAAGATAGTTTATTACTTAATTTACGCCAATTAATCCACTGTGACGGACTAATTTTTAACTGATGTGATCCTTGAACTTTCAATATGTACAAATGTTTTTCGAAAAGTCCTTATTTGTTAACGTTATGTTAATGTTAATAGATGAAGGATGGAGATAAGGGTAACGAGATTACTTAACATGTTAATCTCAGTTGATATGTCAATGATAATCGGAGATGAAACGTATTGGTTTTCTGTTGATATCAACATGAGATTGATAATTCTATGACTGCTTTATAGTCTCCGTTCAAAATAATTTTTAAGTATTACTAAGTAATTTTGAACAAAATCTATTATTGTGATGGTTATTTACAAGGAAGGGATTATGGTCAACAAGAATGCGCTTATTAGTACAATTAATTGGTTTGTAGAGAGTGTACTGTACCAAAAGAAGTAGGTAGAAAAGCATTAGTGAACGGTTAATAGGGGTAACTCTTATAGTTTGGTAAATATAGATTGCTAAAATAACACCTAATCTCCAAGAAGTTCTCGCTTCAAACAGTCCAAAAGGGATTAAGCGGTGAGATGCTCCTATATATTTGTAATGCGGAGTTTAATAATACTAGGAGATTATTTGATTTAATAAAGAATATTATGATTAATCTCTAGATTAAACAAAGAATTTTTAGTATATTCTTATTATAACTTGTTATTTTTTTTATTTTCTAGTGATTACATAAAGCCCTTCGGGTTACGGATTAAATTACACGTTTGTGTGGTATTTAACCTCCGTATTCCAAAGGGCTTTTTTATTTTACTAAGGGAAAAGGAGATATATGATGTCAGATAAAAAGTTAGCAGCAAGTAGATTATTAAGACCGGTGCGAAGCATGAGTAAGGGTAGTAATGAGAGATGGTTTGAATATTATAGAACAACATGCCCTATATGCGGTAAACAAGGATGGTGCATGGTTAATGATTCTGAAACAAAAATAATATGTGGGCGAATTCCGTCAGAAACAGAATTCGGGGAAGCAGGCTATTTACATGTAGTAGCTGAAAATCAAAAAAGGGGATATGACTTTTCTCAAGATCAGATGATTAAGGATCATAGTAAGAAAAATGATTACACCCTTGATATTATTTACACTTTATTCCTAGAACTTTTAGAAGTGCGAGATGAACATATAAAAATGTTAACGGGATCAAAACGTAAGATTACAAGTGAAGTAATAAAGATTAGAAATTACAAAAGTTTTCCTATTAAACCTTGGGATACTACGAAAGGGCTAATAAAAAAAATAGGGGGGAAAACAAGCTATATTGTTGGGATTCCAGGATTCTATGCAAAAGAATCAAAGGATGGAAGATATTTCACGTTTGCAGGAAGGAGAGATTCTTTATTAATACCGCAGAGAAATATTTATAATCAGATATGCGGTTTTCAATGTAGAATTGATAATCCTGAATATATGACAGTTGTAAAAAATCATAAACCAAGCTTTAAGGCAGAAGTTATTGAACAGCCTAATACTATAGAAGTAACCTATAAAATCAATGGGAAGATAGAGTCTATATTTAAAGGTAAAGTTGATGTTAAAGAATGGTATGAAATAAATTATGAAGGTGAAAAATTAGGTGAAGTACAATTAAAGTTAGAAAGTAAATATATTTGGATCAGCTCAGGTGGGAAGTTTCATGGAACAGGAGCTGGGGGCCCATTGCCAATACATGTAGCAGTACCTAGTCGAGAGTTGAAAAATTGGGAACGTGGAGAATTAATAAAAAAGGATAATGTATGGATTTCAGAAGGGAGTTTAAAGTCTGATATTGCTGCTGAAAACTTAGACGAGCTTCTAACAAATGAGGAAAAATTAATGTATGGTACTACTGTCGTATCGATACCTGGGGTTAAAGTATGGAGAATATTAATTGAACCATTAAAAAAAATGGGGGTTAAACAGGCGACGTTCGCTTTAGATATGGATATGATTACAAATTCTGATGTTCAGCGATCGTTATTAGAATGTGCGCAAGCACTTTATCAAGAAGGGATAAGTATTAATTATGCAAGTTGGGATATAAATCTTGGAAAGGGGCTAGATGATTTACTGTTAAACGATTATATTCCAGCAATAGAGAAAGTGAGATAAACGTTATTGTTCTTAGGTGAAATTAATTTGCTAATGAAAGGATAGCATTATCGGGATTTGAATGAATATTTAAAAATACAAATTTCCTTTGTTATTTAAGTAAAGTATTAAATTAGATTTATGTAAACATAAGTAGCGTCACTATAAGAAAATGGTGACGAAATAGATATCTCGGAAAATTTTAAGATTTTTCTAATAATTAAATTTACATTTTTTTGTAATCATATATTATATATGTATAGGGGAATTTTGGAATGAATCTAATGGGGAAGTTTCGTATCTATGTAGTATCAATAGTAGTTTCTAATTGCTGAATTCTATTCATTTATACGAGGTGAATCAAATGGGGAGAAAAGTTGATAGGAAGAAATCAAAAGAACAGTTTTTATATGAAAGAAAAAAACAGTTAGAAATAATGGAAGGCATTAGCAGTATCTGTAAAGGATGCGATATATATAATGAGTTAAAAAAAACGAAATCACATAAAGAAGTTGCTAATACATGTGCAAGGGATTGCAAATTAATAAACAGTTTACAAGAAGAGACAAAAATATTTTTAGAAACAATTCGCTAAAAAACAGAAAGGAGGAATAGGTATGAATCAATCATATAGCAGCTTAAATCGAGACGAATCATTAACAAGAACTATAACTTTAGGTTCTACTGCAAGAATTATTGTGCCGATGGTTAAACCTGAGGATAACAATTTTGAAATTAAGGAGATTGGGAATTATAAAGTACTGTCAAAGCAAGACAGTTTAAAGTTATTTCGACGGTACAAACATGGTGAAAAGGATCTACGTGAATATTTGTTCCATGTAAATATAGGCCTAGTACTATCCATTGCAAGAAAATATAAAAATAAGCACCCAGAAATAGAATTTGATGATTTAGTTCAAGAAGGTAATGAGGGAATGTTGCGGGCAATTGAGGATTTTAATCCTGATTTAGGTTATTGTTTTTCTACATACGCTTACTGGTGGATAAAAAAGAGTATGTTAGGGTTTATACGTAAAAAAAAGTCTGGGCCTTTTAAAATTCCTAACTATGTGAATCAATTTAATGTGAAATATGTTGAAATCGAAGATAAATATTTACAAATGCACAACAGAACTCCTACAGTCGAAGAGGTAGTAAAAGAGTTAGATGTAACTAGAGAAATGGTAGTTCGACACGACGTATATTATAAGCGAGTTACTACTATGACTTTAGATATAGATACAATAAATGAAGATATAGGTATATTGAACCCATTCTATGATGATAGTTCAGCAATTCCTTCCACAAATGAAATGATAATTGAGGACTTGAATTACGAGATATGGCTAATATTTGATGAAGTATTAAATCCGAAGCAAAAGATAGTACTAAATCTATGTTTTGGTCTACTAGATAGTAAAGTGTATTTGCATAAAGAAATTGCAAAAGCACTTATGATTACAACTGAAAGGGTATCACAATTAAAAGATGAAGCAATTAACAGATTGAAGAAATGTGACTATAAAGATGAAATTTTTAATCTACTACATGAAAAGTTGAAAATAATGGATGAGCTTAATTTGGCGTGAAAATGAATATCTATATTTATTTGAAAAGAAAGTATAATGTGCATGTTGTATCATTTTATTTTTTAATCTATTTCACAAAATTTTGCCCCTCGGGTAGCGTGAATTACAAATTTGTTGCTTAAGTTTGTAATAATACGAGACCATGAGGGGCTTTTTGTATCTAAAAGGAGGAAACAAAGTGATGCATTAAGGGTATCACGTGTACTATAAACTCAATAGATGTAAAATAAAAAGAAGGATAAATGGGGACTACCCGTTTATCCTTCTTTTTATTTACCATACTTAAAAAATAATATTATCCTTAATTTTCCTTAGTTTTTCAGTAGAAATATCTCATGATTAATTATGAAGGATGAATAATTTAATAACTCTCATTAATGAGGTGCCAATAGAAAGGAGGACGTGTTTGTTTTATGCGAAATAATAGGAAAAGGAACGTAATTAAAGAACGGATTAGACAAGAAAAAGAAAGACGTGAACGATTGCTAGCGGAGGAAGAAGAACAATATAGTGATATGCATGAGGAACAAGTAATTGAACATTTCCAGCAAGAGGAGTTTCAATATCCATTGAAACAAAGAGAAGAAGTTGTAAATTCAAACAATCAAAAAAATGAAAGTTTAAATAGTAATCCAGCTCTTGACTGGATTACAA
Source organism: Bacillus sp. JJ783 (assembly GCF_036963225.1). NCBI lineage: Bacteria > Bacillati > Bacillota > Bacilli > Caryophanales > Bacillaceae > Bacillus > Bacillus sp. JJ783. Next base: position 8,750 of record NZ_JBALMG010000149.1, read on the forward strand.
CAATTCAAAAACAGTCTGGCTTTTCTGAGAGTGATTTTGAAAACAAAAAAGCAGAAGAAGAAACAAGAAAACGAGAAGAAGCGGAAGC
>NZ_JBALMG010000150.1:0-7083 GCF_036963225.1 Bacillus sp. JJ783
AAGAAATTGAAACACATTTAGGTGATTGGCAAGAAAAGTATGGTTTAAAGAATTGGTATCACAGACGCAAAGATGGATACAATGGCGTACATATCTATTTCAAAAACAGAAGTAACTTTTACTTCCCGTGGGAATTACAATTATGGGATAAAAACGATGTAGAATCTAATATTGAAGCACACAGAAAACATAAGCGTAATTTCGTATAAGAGCCTAAACGGCTCTTTTTTTAATGTAATATACCAGTATTAATGATTTCAATATTAACTTTTGAGTGAATTTTCACATTTTTATAGTTGTATGTATTCCATAGTTTTGGATGATGTGCAATTAATTGTCGTCCAACACCGAATGAATCGCAATTGTTTTTCTGTAAGATTTTAATTATTTTATGATCTTCAGCTGTTAAATCTTTTGATAGTTTCTTTTCAAGCTTGTTCAAACTATTCATATTGTTTAAATGGTCTTTTGGGTACTCTAGTAAAGATGCTTTTAGATGCAATTTTAAGTACAAATGAATATCATCATTATTATCAAATTAACGACACCTATTACGTAAAATATAAAAATCTCCAACATTAAAGTATAAGTTACATTCTAATATTTTATTGTTGATAACTGACGGTATCATTATACAGCTTATTTAGAAGAGTCATGTACATTTCGAAGAAGTTCTTCAATAAGTATTGTTTTTTCATTCACCTTTGTGGCATATGTGAAATCACCATAACAATATGGATACCTAAAATTATTTTTATTTCCACCACAAGTGTACATCGCTGGGTTTTGATCAACTTTCATCTTAGAAAACTTTTTGGCCGAATCTTCCGAGTGTTGTTTAACTTCTTGACTGGCAATAAAATCAATATACCCTGGCCCCATATTATAGCTTTGAATAATTGTATCCATGCTAACATCTTTTTCCGTTCCATATTTGTACATTTTAGCAAAGTGTTTTACCCCTTGTTTAATGCTCAAGCTTGTCTCTTGAATTTCATTTGGCTTTAATCCAAGTGATTCAGATGACTGCATAGGGTCGTTTCCCTCACCTCTACTCTCTTGGTACATAATTCCTAATAAAACTGCTGTTTTCCCTCCTAAATTATATTTTTCTAATTCTTTTTTCAAGGTAGGCTCATATTGCAATACACGTTTTTCGGTAGCGAGCGCTTTATTTTGTTGAATATTAGTTTTATGATTAAAATATAGTATTCCAAGCATTGTTCCTAAACCTAAAATACTAATAAGGAATACTTTAATAATTTGTTTTTTACTCATATCCTTCATATATTTCTCCTCGTATAAGAAATTCAATTTTTCAATGGCGGTTGGTTATTTACAAAATATATAATAATCATCTATTTCTCTGCCCCTTTTAGACTCAAATTTATTTCTTTTAGGTTTTAAGTTTAATATAGAAATTTAAAAATAAGATAAAGATAAGATAAAGAAAATATAAAGTGCATTTTTTAGAGTACTTTAAAAAGATATTGGTACAAACGAATATGTGGGACAAGTTGTAGATATGAATGGATATAGTGATAATCGAGAGGTTATCATACAAGTTATTAATTATGGAGATATCATTCTAGAAGAAGTTTTACCCTATCTTTTTAATATACTTTATTACCATTTCATAACTTACTTTAAATTTACTTTGCTCATTTACTGCATTCTAACAATCATCATCACACATGACTTAATATATTATTGAAAAGAAAAAAGCTCTGCACTATGCAGGCTTTCTTTATGATTTCACAGCTAAATTATTCATAAAACTTTCTATAGAATTCGCCTGAAATATACGTAAATGATGAGATTGAACGTCGTAATGTTTGTCAGTAATTATAAGGATTGAAGGAAAGAATTTAGAACCTTTCGGTTGCCAGGATTCATTGTGCCATTCTTGGCTATGGAAGTATAACTCGTATCTGTTTATCTTATCTTGCATTATTTTTTTACTGTACACTGACTTTTGAACTTCAATAAAGAATGGTGATCTACGCCATATAGTAAAAGCATCCGGCTCCATATATTCTTTCCCATACTTTGGTTCAACTTTGAATAGTTTAGGATTTTCATAATGAACGAGTTGTTTGTATACGTGCACAATACCAAGGAAATGAGGAATTTTTTGACTTGTCTTTCTGATAGAACTTGGCTGCGGAAAATAAATGTATGGGTGCTGCAATACGTTAGCATCAACGTGACCATCTCTTCTTAATCGTTTCATAACCGTATTACAGCAAGTTACCGCATTCTTTAAGCCTTGAAAATGCAAGTCAATAATATCGTCACGGGACATGCATCTAAATCGATTCAAATCATTCAGAATTCCTTTATCTCTACTCTTCATCATCTAACACCCCAAATAGCGGCATTTCTTCCTGCAAAGAATTCTGGAGTATCCTCTCCCCTTTAGACATGCGATATGGTTCAACAATTTGTTTCGCCTTACTTAATTCTAAATAAGGAGCTTGCACTTTCTTTAATCCATTTCGTTTTAAAATCATTTGGCCTGATTGCTCTAAATGCTCTGAACCAGGAGTACCCATGATATTACTATTAATCGCACTATCACATTTAAAGCCAATTCTTACGGTCATATTAAGTTTTAACTTACCATCTAACACCTTTGCATCTGGCCTCTGCATACTAAGCATAAGAAAGACTCCAAGTGATCGGCCGACTGCTGAAATCTTTTCAATCGTAGTCATACACTCTTTTTCATCTTTAAGCATAGCTACTTCATCGATAGCAAGTAGAATATATGGTTTTTGATGATCTGGATTTAATTTGTTGTACGCATCAATATGATCAACTTCATATTCTTCCATAAGTTTTCTTCGTTCTCTAATTTCCTTCCACACCTTTTGAAGCATTATTTTCATTTCGATTTCTTCCATACAAACTTCTTTTACATGCTTCACTCTTCGCAAGAAATGAAATTCAGAGTTTTTTAAATCTCCAAGGTACAAATGCAACTTTTCAGGAGACATATATTGAATAAGTGTGGATAATACAACACGTACCATACTACTTTTCCCGCTTCCCGTTTCTCCTGCTATTAATAAGTGTGGTGTATTGGAATCAACCATATCGTACGTAATCGTTTTTCCGAATTGGTCCCGGCCAACCACAACAGGAAGACGGTATTCTTTTAATATTGGCTGCCATTCTTTATAACAGTAATTGTATGGTTTTAGTCCAGCATCTGAACGGAATACATGTAGTACAAACTTTTTCACATCCCCTTCAATCGTAAGATTCCGTCCTAATATTTGCTGAAAACAAAACCACTTCTTTTCAATCTTCTGTGGATCTAATCCGTTTGGTATGGTAAAAACATACCTCACGCTTTCTGCTGAAGAAGAAACATTATGTACCTTTGGATAAATAGGCACTTTTCCCCCACGGGTTTGATGTTCCGTATATAAACCTGCTTTTCCGAACACCTCCATAAGCTGATTCCTTAACCTTTGCGTACGAAGCCACTCCTTTATAATCCCCATTACTCCCTTCCCTCCTTAAAACATGATTACGATACGAACAAATACATATCCAATCAAGCAAACTCCACCAATTCGCGTGCCGTGATAAATACCTTCACTTACAAATTTAGCTGCTGATATATAGTCATGTCGCACCAAGTATTTTTCTAACATGACTGCTCCGATTAAAATCGTTCCCATAACTCCTAATGCAATGTAAGTATGTAATACCTGATCCGACATATGAAGGAATGCGAAAGGACTTAATGAATTGTATTTACGGATTTTCTGTTCTTTATCTTTGTATGACCGATCCATAAACTCGCGAAAAGGAATTATTTCTTTCCTAGTACGCATTTAAATGCCCCCTTTATAAACAGAATGAACAAACTAGATGAAATATAGGGTTTATACGTTTATTACCTTGATAGCATTACTTTGCTAGTTAACGTGGTAGATACTTTGCTAGTACACAGGCTAGTTTATTTGGTATCTACTTTGATAATTAGTTTGCTAGATACTTTGATAGCGACCTTGATACATCATATTGCGTGGGGCTTGTACATTATTAACACTTTTGTTTAAAAAAAATGAGCTTTGGCAAAAATAGAATTACACAAGTATAAAAGAATGGGAGTGTAAAAGGTGTTTGGATTAGGAAAACCTTTATCAAAGTTCGGAAAATTTCTTAAGAGGAATGAAATTACTCAAACAGAATTAAAAGAATGGAGCGGAGTAAACCAGAATACAATTAGCCGCATTACACGATCTAATGAGAATAGGCCATCATTAGGTAATGGCCAAAAGATAATTAGAGCTTTAAAAAGAAAAGGATACCGTGTAGACTTTGAAGATTTTTGGATGTGATTATTCGCTCGATAAATATTAATATATCAACAACACACTTCAATGAAAGCCATTTTCGAAAATGAAAATACCCTAGTACAAAATTCTTGATTTCTTAAGAGAAGGTATTGGAGTTTATTTTTTGTATATACATCAGCATTTCATTAAAAAAAGACAAATAGATGCCTATGGGCATCTATTTGTCTAAAAACGACTACTTATAATTATTTTACTTCTACAGTATAATTCCCTGTTCCACCACCATATTTATATACACTTAAGTAATATTTCCCTGGCTTCGCATTATAATTTCCAAGCAATTTGTTTCCATCGTGTTTTGTTGCATAAGTTACATAATTATTTAGATCTGATTCAGAATATAACACCCAGTTCAGTCCAAGGTTTTGTTCGTTCGTAACGGTAATTTGTAAATCTTTTGGGTCCTTTACATCGATAACAAATCTGTCAACTTGATCTTGATCACTTAAGTTTCCTCTTAATAACACGTTCAAAGATAATGGATTCGCTGCATCAAATGAATTATTCGGTTCTTTTTCTACAGCAGTACCTTCTTCTGTATTCACTCCGCTAAACACAACATCATATTCAAATTGTCCAGCGGCATTGACACGGTAATTTACAAAATAAGCAGTTAATGTTTTGTATCCGCTCCACTCTTTTTCTGCAAGATGCTTTAGCATATCATTCGTTGCTTGATTCATCACTTTCCAATCCTCATTTTCCCCTTTTGCCGCACTTCCTGTATATGTTCCTTGTAGTGTGAAGGTATTAAAGAATTGTGATTTATTCTTTGTTACCTTCACATTTTTTAACTTCGCTTCATTGGTGACATCTGCTGCAACATCCGAAAGTGGTTTCGGATTGTGCTGTGCTACATAATCATCTGATACTTGCGGAATTGTATACTTATCACGATTATCTATCAGCATTTGCATGTAAGTTTGATATTCTTCATTTAATTTATTATCTTTACTTAATGTAGAACGGTACGCATCGTAACCTGAAACATCATTTGTACGAATTAAATCATGCACTTTATCGAACATATCAGGACGGTTATTATACATATACGATTGCAATGCAAACGAGTAATTATAAAAATCCCACGTTCCGTATTTTGCATTTAATGTTTGCGCTGCTGTGTAACGTTTCGCAGGATCATTAGACAACCCACCAATGATACTTTTTCGCGGTACTACGCTGTCTAATCGCGTTGAGCCTGCAAAAAACTCCGCATTTCCTTCTTCAAACCATGTTAAACGTTCATTTTGATACATTTCTCCTTGACCCCATAATCCCGGAACTTCGTATCTGCCCTGTAAATAGTGTGTAAATTCGTGACGAAATAATTCTTCCAAACTATAAATACTCTGCTGTGGTGTACGTTCATATGTAAAGAAGGTTCCTGTTCCTTCAATATAAATTCCACCATTATTTGTTTCATAGCCGTATAGTTGACGGTTAAATTGATATTCATCCGGACTATTATAAATAACCATTGTTAACACATCATCAGCATGTCCACTTTCGAGTGGTTTATCACTACCAACTGTACGATAAAATTGAGATCGTACTTCTTTTGCTGCCCAATATAAACGTTTAATTTTTTCTTCGCTAACTTTATCTCCCGCTTTAAAGACAATAGCTCCATCATCAAATGTATACGTTTTTGGCAAATAATGTTTCTTACCATCTTCTCGAATTTGATCTAAATTTACCGTTTTTCCATTTGCATCTATCCCGCCGTAATTAGTAGCAATTTGTTCTGCTGCAACAAAATATTGTTGCCCTAAATATGGATATATCCCCATTGCTTCTGTAACAACTTGCTGTCCTTTTGTTGGTGTACTATAAAACTTGCCAAAACGACTAGCATAGTAAATACCATTATTAATTAGCCATCCGTTTTTGTCTGTTACTGTACCTATTAGTGCAAAACGATTTATCTCATTAATAAAGCCATCAATTTTCCCATACCACAGCATATCTTTTGGTTCTTTTCCTGTAGCATTCATATACGATTGAACTTCATAATCAACTTCTTTCATCAAATTATATACAGCATCGCCTTTAGTTCGATCTTCAATAAACGTAGAAAGATTATCATTATATTGTTTAAAGATTTCACCTGCATATTGAATAACTTCTACATCAGCTGACGCCCCTCCAATTAACATCCCATAAGACGAAATTACTTTATTTTGTTCTGTTGTACCAAGTTTAAAATTCGGGTTCTTCGCAATTGTTTTTAAAGCTGGCAAACATTTATCATGATAGACACGTTCACTTAGTTTACTTAATTCTTGATGATAAAAACCTAAATAAAAACCTGAGCGTAAAACTTCTACTAATGTCTCAATTCCTTTTGAGTCATCTTTCGTATAGGCTTGTCCTTGTTCTGCTAGCTTAGCAATGATTGCCTGCATACGGCTATCATCTTGATAGAATTTGAGACTATCATTATTAAACTGAAATAACTCCGGAATTTGATACCATTGAATCGTAACCAGAAGATCGGTCAATTGCTTGTTGCTTAATTGATTTAATTCAGCCATTGAATATTTCTTTTCTTCAACAAGCTGTTTAGCATTCTCATTTGGCATCGGTGGACGCTGCGATAAATCTGCTAACTTTAAACGTTTAGTAAATGATCCATTTTCTTGTACGTTCGAAGGGTGCGCTAACTCATCAACGGATTTCCTTAATCCTACCGGCTCCATTTGTA
>NZ_JBALMG010000150.1:7090-7213 GCF_036963225.1 Bacillus sp. JJ783
TGCTTGAATTTGTAAACCACTACATGATATTGTCACGAGTCCAACACCAACAATCAGTTTAGAAATTCTTGAATATTTAACCATACTGTTACCCCCAATAATTAAAAGAAAATTCTGAATTTT